>JAFNVD010000230.1 GCA_017383785.1 Peptococcaceae bacterium
AAAGCGGAACAATATGTCTTATAGAAGTATATTAATATTTTTTCTCAATTACATGTTTTTCACCTTTGCATTTTGGGTAAAAAAGTATTACAATGAACGTATCACAAATATCCGACGCAGAGGGTGTGCCCGACGCCGGGGATTATCATATTGATGTGGTTTCTGACTTTGAGGAGTATTCCGGGAAGAAAGATTCATGCGACAAATCTACCCCATATAATCGTTATAGGGGTATGGTATCCTTGTATCTATCATCCTGTGCTCCCGCACAGGATTTTTTGTTTTTCTATACAAATTACGACTACATTCTTACCGTTAGGGGGTTTTTATATGAAACGAATTGCGATTTATGGAAAAGGCGGTATCGGCAAATCTACTACTGTTTGCAACATCGCTGCTGCGATGGCACAGCAAGGATTGCGTGTATTGCAGCTTGGGTGTGACCCTAAAGCCGATTCTACAAGCGCTCATTTAGATGGTGTACAGCAGATCACCATATTAGATACTGTGCGAACAAAAGGCGACAACTTTGAGCTGTCTGAAATCATTCGCGAAGGCAAAGATGGAGTACTTTGTGCAGAATGCGGCGGTCCGATTCCGGGCTCCGGCTGTGCCGGCCGTGGCATTGTGACTGCATTTGATACGCTTACTGCACATAATGCTTACGAAATATATAAACCCGACGTTGTGTTATACGATGTACTAGGCGATGTTGTTTGCGGCGGGTTTGCTATGCCTCTGCGCAACGGCTATGCACGCGATGTATTTATTGTTACATCCGGAGAAAAAATGGCATTGTACGCGGCAGCCAACATTGCTATGGCAATCGGCAACTTCAAAGGCCGCAACTATGCTCGCCTTACAGGCCTAATCCAAAACAGCCGCAATGTAAAAGACGAAACACAGCTGGTAGCCGAAATGGCAGAAGAACTTTCCGTCCCTGTAGCACAAATCATTCCTCGTGATGGTTTGGTGCAATTGGCTGAGGAACAAAACACCACTGTAGTATCCGCATTTCCTGACAGCGAATTGGCGCAAACTTATCATCATCTAGCGCGTACATTGTATGAACTGGCTGAGGAGGTGGACGCATGACCGATGGATTTGAGAAAGCAGAACGAAGCTGTTTCAACTTAACACATTACGCCAAGCTGATTCCGGAAAGCCACTGCATCTTTATCATGCCGCCCGGTTGTTCCAGAATATTGCGCCTTTCTTCTATAGAAGAAGGGGTTAGCCAACAGTTCTCCATGTTTAACTTGGAGCCATCCGACGTAATTAACGGTAATATCGAAGATTTGTTTTTAGAAGGCGCCGAATATACCATCACACGCCTAACCGAAGATGGCCTCCGCCCTAAAATTCTTTGCGTATTTGCCAGCTGTGTAGATAGCTTTATCGGTACAGACAGAGATTATGTCATCAGTGAACTACAAGAGCGTTATCCCGATATTATTTTTTTCAACTTGGCTGTTGACCCAATCAACCGTGATGTCATTGCCCCTTTGGTACGTGTGCACAACACAATCACTGCTTTGTTCGAAAAAACCGGTGGCAGTCATACCGCCAACTGGCTTGGCAGCTATCTAAAACCAGAGGAAAACCATCCGCTTTTGCTTAAACTAAATCATATCGGTATTACATCTAAGCATCTTTTGGATTGTACGACCGTAGATGAATTGCAACAAATGGGGAATGCCGCAGTAAACATTGTTGTAACGCCAAACGCATTACCTGCAGCAAAACAATTAAAAGAACGCTTTGGCACACCATATTACAATCTCGTGAACCAGAACGATCCCGAATCCCTTACCGAGGAGGCGTTGCTATCGATATGAAAGACATTCGCATCATTTTACCCAATCCGGCCTCTGATACAGCCGGAGCCGCATCCATGCTGTTTCAGCTAGGTGGACTATCCATCATCCATGATGCAGCCGGCAGTATGGAAAGCTACATCACATTTGATGAATCCCGAGAATTAACCGGAAAACGCACCGTGGCATCTCGTCTTTCTCGCTTAGAAGCAATCACCGGCAATGACAGCACGCTGTTAAATAAAATCGAAACGGAATGCACCAATAATCCACCGCCGTTTACAGCGATTCTCGGTTCACCTGTACCGTTTACTATCGGCACAGACCTAGAAGGGATTGCCGCAGAAGCGGAGTTTATCACAGGTGTTCCTTCCTTTGCAGTAAATTCCGGAGGATTTGCCATCTATGACAAAGGTGCCGGAGAAGCGTTAAAAAAAGTAATCACAAAAACAACACGTCCTCCATTAGGACATGAAGGACGTATCATCAATCTGCTCGGCGCATCACCAATGGATTATAGTCCGGCCGAAATTGCAGATATGGAAAAATATCTGCTAAACAAAGGATTTGCTGCTGTTCAAAACTTGACAATGACTGATGATACCGAGCAAATCCGTAAAGCTGCCGATGTCGACTATAACATCGTAATCAGCACTTCCGGCCTGCCGGCAGCACGCTATTTAAAGCAGAAATACAACATTCCGTATGAAATTGGTGTACCGTTTGATTATCATACAGATTGGGTGCCAAGTGCATACAAAAAAATACTGTTGATTGGCGAAAGTGTATTTACCAAACAGCTGGCTAAAATTTTATCTTTACTTCCAAACGTAGAGGTTGTGGCCGGCATCATAAGCAGTGACGACCAGGAAATTTTTCCTGATG
>JAFNVD010000231.1 GCA_017383785.1 Peptococcaceae bacterium
GGAGTTCTCTTTTATTATTGCCAATTTGGGCATTAGTTTAGGTGTGACCAGTGGATTCTTGTATCCGGTAATTGTAGCAGTTTCGGTAGTGACTACATTTACTACTCCGTTTTTTATTAAAAGTTCTGATAAAGCAGTGGCAATCTTGGACATTCTTATTCCGGATAGATGGCAAGAGGCACTGAAGCGATATCGTCAAGAACGACTGGCGACAGAGAAAGAAGAAAAAAATCCGGAATGGAAAGAATTTTTTAAAGGCTATTTCACGCGGTTTTTCATTTACGGGATTTTACTTTTGGGGGTAGGAGAAATCGGGATAACGATTTTGTACCCTGCATTAAATGGTATTGTTGGTCGTGAAACATTGGATGCGATTATTACTTGTGTACTGATTTACATTGTCACCGTACCAATGTTACCACCAATGGTGTTATCCAAGAGCAAAAACTTTACTACATTGTGGCTGCAAAGCTATGCCAATCGCCTGCCTTTGGTTGTATTATTAGGTGTGCGTATTGCCGTAGCGACATTTCTCATGGTGCGTCCGGTATGCGTGCTGTTGCACATCCCGGCTTGGATGCTGGCCATTGCTGCATTTCCAATTGTAATCTACCTATCCCGTTCAAAAGCAATCATTGGACGTCAGTTGGAAATGGAAGCGCATTTTTTACTTAATTTCAATGAGAAAAAACTGCAGGAATTTCAAGAAAGCACTGGTGGGCAATCTCATGCATGGCTGGATACACAGCTTATGGTAGAGTCTTATGTATGCCCGGAAAATAGTGAAGCCATTGGCCAAACATTAAAAACATTGCAATGGGGACGTATTTTCCAGGTAAATATTATTAAAATTGTGCGTGACAATATCCATATCAATATCCCTGAAGGTGACGAAATTTTGCGTTCTGGTGATATTCTTTATGTATTGGGCACTGAGCAAACATTAACCAACTTTTCCTTAATGAATGGACATCGTGATATCTTGATGGAAAGTGCGGAATCTCCTGTTACATTGCATCAATTTATTGAAGGACAAGACGATGATGCAGAAGACCATCAGCTGTTTATGTGTGCAGTGCCTGTAAAAAAAGAATCCGGTTTATCCGGTGTCAGTATTCGTGATTCCCGTATTAAATCGGAGTGGAGTGCTAATCTGATTGGTATCGAGCGTGGTGTATTACCGATTTTAAATCCGGCTCCTGATTTTATGTTAAATACCGATGACCTCATGTGGGTAATTGGATCCAAGCGTATGGGTCAACGATTAATTCAGAAAGGTTTGCTGTAACACAAATTTATGTGCTTTGTCATCGCCATAAATTTTATGAATAAGCATATAAAAAAAATACATGGAGAAAGCTGTGATAATTATCACAGCTTTTTTCGCTTTTTCTAGCAAAATGGGGAACAATTTTGTTAGAATTGATAAGAATTTGTGTATAATTTTTAAGAATCGTAAAAGAGATATCATTAATATCCTAAAAAATAGCGGGAATAGGTTATACAAATAGTCAGTATCAAGATTTTATATAGCATGAAAATGCCTTAGTAAAGCATGTTTGAGGTAAATATGATTTGATTGAGAAAGTTTTCACATATTTGCTGTAGACAAAATATTTTTAAAGTTATATAATAAATTCATCAAAGATTTATATATACTATTATATTTTTTTACTGTGTGAATAATGTGAATTTAGATAATAAAACAAAGGAGTTGGTAATGTGACACTGAATGAACGACAGCAGCAAAATGAAGCGCTGCGCAGTGAATTTTTGCGCCGCAGTGGTGTAGATGTATCGAAATGTTATCAGTGCGGGAAATGTTCTGCAGGATGTCCTGTAGGAGATCATATGGATATTCCAACCAATAAAATCATGCGTCTTGTACAGATGGGGCTTATTGATGAAGCTATGCAGAGCAGTGCAATTTGGCTGTGTGCATCTTGTGTAACTTGCACTACACGTTGTCCAAAAGGTGTAGATGTGGCCCATGTGATGGAAACATTACGTCAGATGGCGAAAGATCATAACTGTGTAGCTGAGAAAAATATTGACAAGTTCCATACTGTATGGATGAATATTTTACACAAAATGGGCAGAATGTATGAGCCGGGCTTAATTGTAGGCCGTAATATGGTAACCGGGAATATTTTTCAGGATACTTCCTTTGGGGTACCATATTTGGCACATCGCAAGCTGAAACTGATGCCATATAAATCTAACAATATTGATGAAATTAAACGCATGATAGAAAAAGCAGAAGCAATGGATCGTGAGGAAGGAGGCGCTCGCTAGTATGGATTATGCATATTTTCCAGGATGTTCATTAGAATCTACAGGGATTGAATTTCATATGTCTGCCAAGGCTGTAACCAAGGCTTTGGGGATTAACTTAATTGAAATTCCGGACTGGAATTGCTGTGGGGCTTCCAGTGCTCACACACGTGGTCATTGGATTTCTTTAGCGCTGCCTGCGCGCAATATGGCCATTGCCGAGGCTGCCAAATTGGATGTAGCTATTCCATGTGCCGCATGTTATGCGCGTAGCAAACAGGTAGAGGTAGAGGTAAGTCAATCTGCTGAAACCAGAGCGAAAATTGAAGAAATTATCGGTCGTCCATATAAAGGGGAAAGCAAAGCGCGAAACCTCACTGACATTTTATATCGTGATTTAGGTGTAGACAAAATTGCAGCTAAAGTAGTGCGCCCTTTGGATGGATTAAATGTATTAACCTATTATGGGTGTCTTATGACACGTCCGCCTGAATTGGCTTGCGATGATGTAGAAGATCCGGTTAGTCTGGATGAAATCATGAAAGCATTAGGGGCTAATGTGTTGCAGTGGGGCTTCAAGACAGAATGTTGTGGCGGTAGCTTAACTGCATGTCGCCCAAAAGTAGGGCTGGATATGACACAGAAAATTTTGGACGCTGCCATCAAGGCCGGTGCAGACTGCATCGTGACAGCATGCCCAATGTGCCATTCCAATCTGGACATGCGTCAGGCACAGTTGGCAAAACATGATCATAACTATCATATGCCGGTATTTTTCATTACCGAAATGATTGGTCTTGCACTAGGGATGAAACAAAAAGATCTGGGTGTAGACCGTCACTTTATTGCGACAGAAGAAGTAATGTGCAAACTGGAAGAATACGAACAGGAACAGATTCAAAAAATGATGAACGAAGGCGGTGAGGCATAGTGGAACGCGTAGGGGTATTTATTTGCCATTGTGGTTCTAATATCGGTGCTGTGGTAGACTGTGCCAGAGTGGCCGAAAGTGTAAAAGATTATCCGGGTGTTGCATTTAGCACCGATTATAAATACATGTGCTCTGAACCGGGGCAGGAAATGATTCAGAATGCAATTAGAGAGCACAATCTGAATCGTGTAGTAGTGGCTAGTTGCTCTCCGCGTATGCATGAGAAAACATTCCGTGCATGTGTGGCAAAAGCCGGTTTGAATGAATATATGTTTGAAATGGCCAATATCCGTGAGCATTGCTCCTGGGTACATGCAGGCCGTAACGAAGAAGCCACCGAGAAAGCCATCGACTTGGTTAAAATGGCTATTTCTAAAGTTTGTAACAATGAAGTATTGATGAAAGGTCATGCCCCTGTTACCAAACGTGCGTTGGTAGTAGGTGGCGGTATCGCCGGTATTCAGTGTGCATTGGATATCGCTAATAATGGGTATCAGGTAGACATTTTGGAACGTACACCTTCTATCGGTGGTAAAATGTCGCAGATTGATAAAACCTTCCCTACCATTGACTGCTCTGCATGTATCTTGACACCGAAAATGGTAGAGGCAAGCAGCCATCCAAATATCAAGTTAATTACTTTTGCTGAACTGGAAAAAGTAGACGGATATGTGGGTAACTTTGAAGTTACCATTCGCAGCAAAGCTCGTTCTGTAGATATGAGCAAATGTACCGGTTGTGGTACTTGTATGACCAAATGCCCGGGCAAAGCCGATGATGAGTTTAATATGAACTTACGGAAACGTACCGCTATTTATACACCGTTCCCACAGGCTATTCCAAACAAGCCTGTAATCGACCGTGAAAGCTGTTTAAAATTCAAAAGCAGAAAAGAAGGCAAGGATGTATGCGGTGTTTGTGCGAAATTATGTCCGGCCGGTGCTATTGATTATGAACAGCAGGATGAACTGTTTACAGAACGCTATGGTGCAATCGTAATGGCTACCGGTTATGAACAGTTTGACCATAGTATCTATGGGGAATATGGTTATGGCAAATATCCTGATGTAATTTCCGGGCTGCACTTTGAGCGTTTGGTCAATGCTTCCGGTCCTACCCAGGGGCATATTGTACGTCCAAGCGACCATAAAGAACCAAAAACTGTAGTTATGGTAAAATGCGTAGGATCTCGTGATCCGGAACACGGCAAGAGCTATTGTTCCAGAACATGTTGCATGTACACAGCAAAACAGGCAACCATGATTCGCGATCATTGTCCTGATACAAAAGTGTATGTGTTCTATATGGATGTGCGTACACCGGGGAAATTGTATGACGAGTTTTACAACCGTACTCGTGAAGAATACGGTGTAGAATATATTCGCGGCAGAGTATCTAAAATTTATCAGGATGGCGAAACATTACGTGTTAAAGGGGAAGACACTTTATTGGGTCGTCAGATTGAAATCGATGCCGATATGGTAATTTTGGCGAATGCCATGATTCCAAATCCGGATAGTGAACGAATGGCGCAGATCGTAGGGATTGGCTATGACAAAGATGGCTGGTTTACCGAGTCTCATCCAAAATTGGGACCTGTAGAAACCCATACTGCCGGTGTGTTCTTGGCAGGGGCTTGCCAGGGGCCGAAAGATATTCCGGACTCCGTAGCACAGGCCGGAGCGGCTGCCGTAAAAGTATGTGCTCTTTTAAGTAAAGACCAGTTGGAAACTGAGCCAACAGTATCTAAAGTAGATAACAAATTATGTTCCGGTTGTGGGTTATGCGTACCTGTATGTCCATATAAAGCAATTAGTTTAGAAACCATTCAGGAACGTGTAGCAGGGAAAACCATTGAACGTCAGGTAGCCAATATCAACGGCAGTCTGTGTCAGGGCTGCGGTGCATGTACCGTAACATGCCGCAGCGGTGCAGCCAACCTGAAACACTTTACAAACGCACAAATTCTAGCGGAGGTGGATGCATTATGTCAGACAATTCTGTAAAAACCGCAAATGATGTGGCAGAAAATTTTGAACCAAAGATTCTGGTTTTTGCATGTAACTGGTGTACTTATGCCGGTGCAGACTTGGCAGGTACCAGCCGTTTGCAGTATCCGCCAAATGTACGTATTCTGCGTGTGCCTTGCTCTTGCCGTGTAAATCCTCAGTTTGTGATTCGTGCGTTTCAGCGCGGAATCGATGGTGTATTGGTTGCCGGATGTCATCCGGGCGATTGCCACTATACCACAGGCAATTATTATACACGTCGCAGATTTTTGCTAATTAACCGCATGATGGAATATATGGGCATTGACCCGAAACGGTTCCATACCCGTTGGATTTCCGGCGCAGAGGGACCAAAATTTCAGCAAGTGGTTACAGAAATGATTGAAGAAGTCAGAGCAATCGGTCCTAACCGCAAATTGCGAGATGATATGAAAGTGACTGTAAATACCGATGATATTGTAGCATCGGTAGAGGCTGATACAAAGGTGGTGGCTGACAATGTCTAATGCTTTTGTATACAATTTTGATCAAGTACAAAATGAAATGAGAGCCATGGCCAAAGAATTGCTGGAAAGCGGCGAAGCTACTATGGTCATTGGGTGGGAAAAAGGTGCATTGCCATATCAGAGCACTCCAGTGATGATTCGTTCCGCAGAGGATGTAGATAAACTAATCTGGGATGCCTACTGTCAGCAAAATCTGAGCACCTATCTGATTGATTATATTTACACCGATGAAAAAGTAGCGATTTTTGCAAAAGGCTGTGACACTAGAGCATACAATCGTTTGATTCAGGACAATCGAATCAAAGCAGAAAAATGCATTGTCATTGGTGTGCCTTGCCCGGGTATGAAGAATGCCCGCGAAGCAGCAAGACTGCCGGAAAATGCGGAAGTGCCTATGGCCAATGCATGTAAAGAATGTCGTTATCCAAATCCGGTAGTTTTTGATAAACGCGTAGGTACCGATGTGACCGCTTGGTGTACAGAACGAGATTTTAGTGATGTAGAAGCAATCGAGGCAATGCCTGCAGATGATAAATATGCATTCTGGCAGAGTCAATATACCAAATGCATTCGTTGTTATGCATGTAGAAATATCTGTCCGGCATGTAATTGCACCAGTTGTATTTTTGACCAAAGTGCTTCCGGATGGTGCAGCAAAGATATCAATGCATCGGAAAATCAGTTCTATGGCGTGACTCGTGCATTTCATGTAGCCGGACGCTGTATCGAATGTGGTCAGTGCGAAATGGTATGTCCATCGGAAGTTCCGATTATGCTGATGAACAAGAAATTTATCAAAGATATTGACAGCCTGTTTGGTGCACACGAAGCAGGGCTGGATACCAATACACCTGCTCCGCTCAGCCATTTCTCAGTGTCTGACCCGGAAGAATTTATGTAAGGGAGGCGATCCTAGTGCAATTTCTTGAAAAATCAAAATTAGGCGTCTTATTAATGCAGCTCAATGTACAGTATCGCCTGTTGGTGCCGGTAGAATATAAAGGCTTGACACAGTTTGCACCATATAGTCAGGTGGAGTATGGGGTATCACAGTTTTATCTGGATGGCAATGTTACCGTGTCTCCAAAAACAGTGTATTTACCTCAATCTGAAGCCATGTATAAATTCAGTGCTCAGGGCAAAAAACTGGCTATCGAAGAAATGCCTGCATTGGAACATATGCAAGTGCTTTTTGGCGTGCGTCATTGCGATACAAAAGCCATCGCTTGTTTAGATAAAGTCTTTTTAGATGAACAGTTCCCGGATCCACAATATAAAGATAAACGAGACAAAACGATCGTGTTTGCCTTGGCTTGCAACAATCCAAAAGCGACTTGTTTCTGTGAATCTATGGGGATTGATCGTGCCCATGCAGATAACAGTGTAGCCGATGTACAGGTATATGATTTGGGCGATGTGTATGGATTTGAAGCCGTGAGCGAAAAAGGGAAAGCATGTTTAGACGGTTTGACAGGGTTAAACGAAGGGGCAAGTAGATTACCGGATCAGAAACCGCAGAGCATTGCTTTTGATGCAGCCAATCTGCCGGAAAAATTAAAAGATATGTTTGATCACCCAATCTGGGATGAATATGCGTTCAAGTGCTTAAATTGCGGTACATGCAGTTATATCTGTCCAACATGTCACTGCTTTGATATCAACAATAAAATGCGTGGTACCACAGGGCTGAAACTGCGTACCTGGGACAGTTGCATGTTTGGTGAATATACTCAGATGGCCGGCGGACACAATCCGCGTCCGGGTAAAAAAGAACGTGTACGTAATCGATTCCTGCACAAATTACAGTATTTCAATGAAAAACATGATATGTCCTTGTGTGTAGGCTGTGGCCGTTGCATTGCGAAATGCCCGGTAAATATGGATATTACAAAATTTATCCGTCAGGTAATTGCGGAATAAGGAGGGGGAAGACATGAAAGCTTCAGCAAATGATATTAAACGAATCAATAATTTGATTCCAAAAGTAGGCGTTGTGCGTGAAATTTTGGATGAAACCCCTGATGTTAAAACATTCCGCATCAGCACACCGGAAGGGGAAAAACCATTCAGCCCTATGCCGGGACAGCTGGGTATGTACTCTATGCCGGCAGTGGGCGAAGCAATGTTTTCTGTTACCAGTCAAGGGCCTGATTATATCGATATGGCTATCAAAAAGACCGGTGTATTGACAGAAGCATTACATGCAATGGAAGTAGGTCAGGAAGTAGGGATTCGTGGGCCATACGGCAATGGTTTCCCAATTGAAAGTTTAAAAGGCCGTGATATTACCTTTATTGCCGGCGGTATTGGTCTGGCACCTGTACGCAGTTTGATTTTATACTGTTTAGAACATCGTGCAGAGTTTGGCAAAATCAATATTATTTACGGCGGACGCAGCAAAGATGATTTGTGCTTCAAACAGGATTTGTTTGAAAACTGGGCCAATCTTGAAGATGCCGATGTATATGTTACCATTGACCGTCCACAGGAAGGCTGGGATGGCCATGTAGGTATGGTTCCTGATTATCTGCGTGAAATTTCTCCGAATCCGGAAGTAGCGGTGGTATGCGGTCCTCCGATTATGATTAAATTCACACTGATTGCACTAAGAGAACTGGGCTTTAAAGATGAAGATATCATTACAACTTTAGAGCTGCGCATGAAATGCGGCATTGGTAAATGCGGGCGATGCAATATCGGGTCCAACTATGTATGTTTAGACGGTCCTGTATTTACACAGGCACAGTTGAACGAAATGCCAAACGAATATTAATTTGACATATCTTTTTTGCACCTGACTGTGTTGTTTTCAAATTTGTTCACCTTGCGTACCTTAAGTACGCGTCGTTCACAAATTCGAAAGCCGCCTTGTCAGGTACAAAAAATCTAATGTCAGATAAACTGAAATTTTGCGGGATACTGAAATGGTGTCCCGCTTTTATTTTTTGTTTGCACAAGTCCTAGAATGGGTATATGTATTGCATAAGAAACCAGACGTATGGGAGGGTTACAAGATGCGTACAGATTACAAAAAATTAATTACAGATTATATTGCTGGGCAGAATTATGATGCAATAGTAAAGATTGGACAGGAAAATAATGCGAAAGCGCTTCGCTTTGTGCAGATGAATATATGGGGCGATTATCGTAAGGAACTGCGCTGGTATGCGTTGTCTGCGTTGGAACAATTGGCAAAAGAATTTGCCTCTGAATATGATGAGGTATATCGCAATGTAATTCGTCGTGCGGTATGGGCTATGGCAGATGAAAGCGGCAATGTGCCTTGGGCAGCGCCTGAAATGATGGCAGTGGTTATCAAAGCAGCACCGGCACAGTACAAAGACTTTGTGAAAATCATGGTGCATAATGGGTTGGATAGTCCAATGTGTCATCATGGTGTATTGTGGGCTGTTGGATATTTGGGCAAAGAGTATTATGCAGAGATAGAACCGTTTATGCCAAAATTGATGAAGTTTTTAGATGCAAAAGATGATGAATTGCGTGGTTTGGCAATCTGGGCACTGAAAGCATTGCAATATGAACCGGCGTTTGATAAAATAAACAGTATGGCAGAAGATACGGCAGTGGCATGGATTTATGAAGATGGCATACTGCAGCAAAAAACAATTGGCCAAATAATGAATAAAGGTTGATGCACGATGACACAAGAAAAAACACTGGCACGTCTGCAATGGGAGCAAGCGGTAGAAAACGAAGATTTTGCCCAGGCAGATAAATTATTTTTCAAGTTGAAAGATGATGGACAGTTGGATTCTGAAATTGCATATGTAATGGGAATTTGGTATCGACAGATGCATCAATATTCTAATTCTGTAGGTGCACTGGGGCTTGGGCTGGTAGCCAAACCTGACAGCTATGAGTTATACTATGAAGCCGGTAATACTTTAATGGAAATGGGTATGGACGAAGCTGCGGAGAAACAGTATCGTTCTTGCTTAACATTAAAGCCAAGCTATGTGGATGCCTTGTATTGTTTGGGAAAAGTACTTGCCAATCAAAATAAAATGGATGAAGCAAGGGTACAGTATTGCAAAGCTTTGAAGCTCATCGACACTGTAGAAGAAATGATTGTATTGGCAGTAGAGTTTTCTGCCATCGGGGATGTAGATCAGGCCATCCATGTATATTATCAGGCATTGTTAAAAGAACCGGAGAATTTTTATCTTTACTCTAATATTGGTGTAGAACTGGCGGAACAAGGTGACTATCGCGATGCCCAGTTCTGCCATGAAAAAGCAATGCAAATGGCACCGGATGTGGCAGATATCTGGTATAACGCTGCGTGTGCGTATACATTGATGAATGAACCAATGCGCGGGCTTTTAGCATTGGAAAAAGCAATCACACTGGATCCGGAAAATCGCAATTATGCAGCACAGGATCCGGAGTTAGAAAACTTGCATAAACACAAACGATTCTGGAAATTGGTAAAAGGATAATAGGTTTTGATACAACTGCTCTCTATTTTTAAAGGGCAGTTTTTTTATGTAAAGAAATACTATGTGCAATGCATTGCATTTGCAAAACAGATATGCTATAATTCGAATAAATGTTCGATTGTTTTAATTGCTATTTTGAGATCATTTTTCAGAAAGGAGTGGCCATTTATGACAAAGCGGGAGCGTATTTATGCCACCATTGATTTAAAGTCATTTTATGCATCGGTAGAATGTGTTGAGCGTGGGTTGAATCCTATGACGACCCATTTGGTAGTAGCCGATGCGGCCCGCAGTGAAAAAACCATTTGTTTGGCAGTATCGCCATCGTTAAAAGCCTATGGTATTCCGGGCAGAGCCAGACTGTTTGAGGTTGTGCAGCGTGTAAAGGAAATCAATAGTGAACGTAAATGGGCTGCTCCGCATCATCAGCTGGAAGGGGCTTCTTTTGATGTCTATGCACTCAAACGCTATCCGGAATTAGCATTGGATTATATTGCCGCGGTACCGCGTATGGCATTGTATCTGGAGTATAGTGCTCGTATTTATAGTGTGTATCTCAAATATATAGCACCGGAAGATATCCATGTTTATTCTATCGATGAAGTGTTTTTGGATCTCACAGACTATTTGCACACCTATCACAAAACGGCCAGAGAATTGGTAAAAACAATAATTCAGGATATTTATCAAACTACCGGGATTACAGCTACGGCGGGATTGGGGAGCAATCTGTATTTGAGCAAGGTGGCCATGGATATTATGGCCAAGCGTACCCCAGCTGACGAAGATGGTGTACGAATCGCTGAACTGGACGAGATCCGTTATAGACGTGAACTGTGGACCCATAGGCCAATCACAGATTTTTGGCGTGTGGGGAAAGGCTATGCGAGAAAGCTGGAGGAAAAAGGCTTGTACACCATGGGGGATATTGCACGATGCTCATTGGGTACAGCGCAGGACTTTCATAATGAAGACTTGCTGTATAAACTGTTTGGCATCAATGCAGAGCTGCTGATCGATCATGCATGGGGGTATGAGCCTTGTACGATGGCAGATATCAAAGCATATAAGCCGGAACGCAGCAGTGTAGGATCCGGGCAGGTGCTGCATACACCATATACGTATGAAAAAGCAAAACTTGTGGTGCAGGAAATGACAGAGCTATTGGTATTGGATTTGGTAGAAAAAC
>JAFNVD010000232.1 GCA_017383785.1 Peptococcaceae bacterium
GTATGGGTTTTCACGAGGATGTTTAACCATCTGTGGGATTGGATCCAGTTCTACAGCCTGCAGGAATTCACGCATACCTTTTCTGTAGATCAGTTCGCCCAGTCTTTCACGAACTTTTGCGTTTTCATCCCACCATTCCCAAGTTTTTTCAACTAATTCTTTGAATTCTTCGTAGTCGTTTTCTTTGTCCATTGGCATAAATGGAACAACTACCCAAGATAAGAATGCGGACTGAACGATAGTAGCTTTACCACCCATCAGGATAGTAGCGCCTTTTTCTTTACCAACATGTAAAGCTTTTGGCATTTCGTTGATGCAGTGCATGCATTTTACGCAGTTGTCATTGTCAACTGTGATTTCTTTTTTGTCTGCATCGAAGGAAATGCATTTGGTTGGGCAGTAGCCGCATACCAGGTTTTCGATATCGAAACCAGCGTCAGCATAGTTAGCAACTTCAGCCTGGTCGATCTGGATAGCGTCTCTCCATGTACCTAATACGGAAATATCTGCACGAGCCTGTGCGGAGATACAGTCGTTAGGGCAACCGGAAACTTTAATTTTGGATTTGTAAGGCCACATTGGTCTGTGTAATTCCATCTGGTAAGCCTGTGTAATGTTGTACAGGAAATCCAGTGTGTCGAAGCATGCGTATTCGCAACGACCAGGACCTACGCAGCAAGATGGGGTTCTGAAGTTAGAACCGGAACCACCTAAGTCCCAACCAGCCCAAGAGAAGTCGTTGAAGCAATCCTGCAGGTGGTCTGTAGTGGTACCTAACAGAACGATGTCACCTGTAGCGCCGTGCATGTTGGTCAAACCGGAACCGTGTTTTTCCCAAATGTCACAGATTGTGCGGATGTCTTCAGAGTTGTAGAACCAACCGGATGGCTGGTTAACACGTACAGTGTGGAATTCAGTAACAGCTGGGTATTTTTCAGGGCTGTCAGTATAACGGCCGATAACACCACCGCCGTAACCTCTAACACCTACGATACCGCCGTGTTTCCAGTGTACACGTTTTTCTTCAAAAGAGTCTTCTAATAAATCTAATAAAGCAGCAGCCTGTTCGTTTTTAGCAGCGCTTTTTTCGATTTCTTTGACGAAAGATGGCCATGGGCCTTTTTTCAGTTCGTCCAGCATTGGTCTAGCTTTTGCCAAAATCATACACCTCCATGATTATTACTAGCAATTAGTTAGGTTGCTATTTTCTCATACCTTTTCGAAATCTAAATTAGAATTCAGCTAATGTGATAGCTTCAACTGGGCAGATCAGTACGCAGCTCTGGCAACCCAGACATTCGTTATCTGTTACTTCTGCGTGTTCGTTCACAACGAATACGGAACCTGGGCAAGCGCTTGCGCATTCACCACAAGCAACACATTTTTCTGCATCTACGCTTGGCATAAACATTCTAAAACAACTCCTTTCAGGTTGGAATTAACCAGCTTCACTAATTGATAATTCCTCGACCAAACACATTAACTCAGTAAAATACCAAGTTAAATCAAACACACTATTATCATTACATATTCTTCGGATTTTTGCAATATTTTTTTCGAAAAATTAGGTCAATTTTGTACTGCAAAATAATAATCTTTCAATTTCAGAATCATAAAAAATATCTATCATTCTACATATTTTGTATTTGAAGAATATTCTTATAGATTTTTTATTGTTTTACACCGTTTTCTTTCCAAATACGTGCCAAGTTGCAGAAATTGTCTGCCCACTCAGGTGCACCATACACATGCAAATGATGATACCCTGCCATGGTATTTTTATACACCAGTGCATCAAATCCCGGTTTGATACATTTACCACGTTCCGTAGCAAAACCATACTGCAGACTCTCACCCATATTGACCACACGGCTGTTATGGAACTCATGGCCAATGACAGTATCGCCTTCCGCATAGAAAGGATTACCCGGCAATACCTTTTGAATAGTATAGCCAATGCCTTGCGGTTTGGCAGTCATTTCCACGTCACAATCAAATACCCCTGTCATCGGGTACACCGCTTCCCCATCGATAATATTGCGGGATAAAAACATCAGACCGCCACATTCAGCATAAATAGGAAACTCCGCATCGGCTTTGGCCTTGATATCTTCCAGCAAAGAACGATTGGCACTGATTTCCTCTGCCATCACTTCCGGGAACCCGCCGCCGATATACAAGCCACAAATATCATCAGGCAATTTACCATCATGCAGCGCATCCACTGCAACGAGCTCTGCCCCTGCATCTTCCAACGCCTCGATATTTTCCGGGTAATAAAAGCTAAAGGCTTTATCGCGTACAATACCAAGCTTTACTTTATCTGTTACACGATTGTGAGTGTCAACCACAATCTGTGCTTTTTGCGCATCAGAAAGCTCCAACGGACGAGCATGCTGTGCCACTCGGAGCAATGCTTCCAAATCCACATTTTCTTTTACCAAGTTGCCCAGTGTTTCAATACGAGTATGGAGCATGTCCTGCTCCCCTGCAGGAATCAGCCCTAAATGACGGTCCGGTATTTCTACCGCTTTATTCTTTGGCAGCACACCTAATACCGGCACATCACAGTACTTTTTGATACTCTCAATCATAATATTCTCGTGCCGTGCACGAGAATATTATGATTGAGAGTATCAAAATATTCTCAATCATAATATTCTCGTGCCGTGCACGGGCTACCTGATTCAGAATGACACCGCCAATCTGAATACGCTTGTCAAAGCCTGTTACCCCATTGACCAACGCAGCCACACTGCGGGTAATACGGGTACAGTTGACCACCAAAATCACCGGTGCGTCAATGGTATAGGCCAGTTCTGCACTACTATTACTGCCATCCACATCCAGCCCGTCAAAAAGCCCCATGGCACCCTCTACCACACTGATATCAAAGCCTTGAGAGTTGCGTACAAACGAACTGCGTACTCGATCGGCACCCATCATAAACAAATCCAGATTTCTGCA
>JAFNVD010000233.1 GCA_017383785.1 Peptococcaceae bacterium
GATGAAGATGCATGGCCTTTCCCTACATATGGCGAATTGCTGTATAACATCTGATTGTTGTATGACAAGAAAATAACGAAATTAGAAAAGCCCTTGTTTTCAAATACTGGATAGTATTGGAACAAGGGCTTTTTTTATTGTTGCGACGTTTTATAAAAAAAGGAAAGTGTTTTCTTGTAAGACAAGTGGCAAAATCTAAGAAAAGTAGAGCGGTTTTGTGTTCAAAACTATCTAATTGCTACAAATGTACTAGTGAAAAAACAATAATTTTTTCGATTTTCATAGTAAATTTTATGTTTTTTTTATAGTACAAAATAAAAAAAAGATATAATTTCTTGCAACTGGTAAAAAGTTGCGCTATAATGTATTGAAGTTGAAGTATGGGATTTTCAATAAAATATCTAAATTCTTAATGAAATAGATTCTCATTTTATTGAAATTTTCCATAACTAACTTTCCTTTATATCATATTTGTTTAATATGCATAATCGGAGGATTGTGAGAAAATCAACAAAAGAAGCTGTATGGAGGCGAAAACATATGGTAACTGATGATAAAAGAATCAGAATTATTACAGGTCACTACGGCAGCGGCAAGACAGAATTTTCTGTCAATTACATCAAAAAACTGCGTGAAAGCGTAGAAGGTAAAGTCGCAATTGCCGATTTGGATATCGTAAATGTTTATTTCCGTTCCCGTGAAAAGAAAGCAGAAATGGAAGAGATGGGCATTCAGGTAATTGCATCCAATCTGGATACTGCAGTTGCAGACGTGCCCGCAGTTTCCGGCGCAATGACAATGCCCGTTCAGAACAAGGAATATCAGTATCTGATCGACCTTGGCGGCAACGATGTCGGTACTCTGGTACTGGGCAGAATCAAGCCTGTGATCGATCATACGGAAACAGACTTCTTTATGGTAGTCAATGCATATCGTCCCGGAACCTCTACACCTGAGGGCATCATTGAACAGATGGAAATTCTGGAATATGGTACAGGGATGAAGGTGACCGGCTTCGTCAATAACACAAACCTCGTTAGAGAAACAACATGGGATTGTCTGCTCCACGGGGATGAAGTATTGAAAGAAGTCACAAAACGCACAGGTGTACCTGTGAAGTACGTAGCCTTTGTTAAGGAACTCTTAGCAGAGGAAGTACCCGAAGGACTTTCTGGGGAACTGTTCCCTATGGAGTTTAATATGAGGAAAACCTGGATGTAAATTCAAATATTTATGGAGGTGTATTTTGAATGGCAAAAGGTAAAGTAACTATCAATGAAGTAATCTGTAAAGGTTGCGGACTGTGCGTATCTGTTTGTCCCAAAAAGGTACTGGAACTGTCCAAAACAAAAATCAACCCCGCAGGTTACAATCCCGCAGAAATGGTAAGCGATGACTGTATCGCATGCACAAGCTGTGCAAAAATGTGCCCTGACTGCGCGATCGTAGTAGAAAAACTGGACTAATAGAGAGGAGGACATTTCAATGGCAAAAGTTTTGATGAAAGGCAACGAAGCAGTTGGTAAAGCGGCTATTGAGGCAGGTTGCAGATATTTCTTTGGCTACCCTATCACTCCTCAGTCCGAAGTACCTGAATATTTATCTAATGAATTACCTAAAGTAGGCGGCGTTTTCGTTCAGGCTGAATCTGAAGTAGCTGCTATCAACATGGTATACGGCGCAGCAGCAGCTGGTGCAAGAGTTCTGACAAGCTCTTCTTCCCCCGGTATTGCTCTGAAACAGGAAGGTATTGGTTACATCTCCAACGCATCCCTGCCCGCAGTTATCATCAACATGATGAGAGGTGGCCCGGGCCTGGGTACAATTCAGCCCGGTCAGGCTGACTATAACATGGCAGTTAAAGGCGGTTCCAACGGTGACTACCATGACATCGTACTGGCTCCCGCATCCGTACAGGAAGCTGTAAACATGGTTATGGAAGCGTTCGATATCGCTGATATCTATGGTGTACCCGTAATCGTTCTGGCTGACGGTCTGATCGGTCAGATGATGGAACCTGTAGAATTCAACTACGTTCCTAGACCCAACGTACCCGCTAAACCTTGGGCACTGGTTGGTAACTGGGGCGAAAACAGATCCAACATCAAAAACCTGGTAATCGATCCCGATGACTGTGAAGCTTGGAACCACGATCACTTCAAAGTATACGCTGAAGTAGAAGCTAACGAACAGGCTTGGGAAGAATACCTGCTGGATGACGCTGAATATGCATTCGTAGCATACGGCACAGCTTCCAGAGTTGTTAGAACAGCTATCGGCTACCTGAGAGCTGAAGGTTACAAAGTAGGTATGCTGAGACCTAAAACACTGTGGCCTTTCCCTCAGAAAGCATTTGATAAAGTAAACGACAGAATCAAAAAATACCTGGATGTAGAAATGTCCATGGGTCAGATGGTTCCCGATGTTTGCGTAGCATGTAACGACAAAAACAAAGTAGTATTCCACGGCAGAACAGGCGGTAACGTTCCTACTGTTGATGAAATCGTAGCATTCGGTAAAGAAGTTATGGGAGGTGACAAATAATGGCAGTTGTATTTGAAAAAACAAAAGGTCTGACAGACGCTAAATTGCATTATTGTCCCGGTTGTGGTCACGGTATCGTACACAGACTGGTAGCAGAAGTTCTGGAAGAAATGGGCGAACTGGGTAACTCCATCGTATGTGTACCCGTAGGTTGTGCTGTATTCGCTAACAACTACTTCAACATCGACGCTATCCAGTGTGCACACGGTCGTGCTCCCGCAACAGCAACAGGTATCAAGAGAGTACGTCCCGAACAGACAGTATTCACATACCAGGGTGACGGTGACCTGGCTTCCATCGGTACATGTGAAATCGTTCACGCAGCAGCTCGTGGCGAAAAAATCACAACAATCTTCATCAACAACGGTATCTATGGTATGACAGGCGGCCAGATGGCTCCTACAACACTGCCCGGTATGAAAGCTACAACAGCTCAGAAAGGCCGTGACCCCAAAGTAAACGGTAATCCCCTGAGAGTATCCGAAATGCTGGCTACACTGACAGGTCCCGCATACATTGAACGTGTATCCATCTCCACACCCGCTCAGATCGCTGGTGCTAA
>JAFNVD010000234.1 GCA_017383785.1 Peptococcaceae bacterium
AAATCTGCCTTTTTGCCGGCTGCTAAGGAACCCAGTTTATCTTCTAAGTGATACTGCCATGCAGAATCGATGGTCACCGCTTTCAAGGCATCGTACACAGAAATGGCCTGTTCTGCACCTAGCACTTTGCCGGAAGAAGTGGTTCTGCTTACTGCGTTCCATACCAAGCCTAGCGGTTCCGCTTTGGTTACCGGTTCATCGTTGTGCAACGAAATGCGTAAGCCGCGATTTAATGCAGAAGCGCATGGACTAATACGAGATGCTCTTTTCTGGCCTAAGAAGTTGTTCGCATGACGATCCCCCCATACATAAATATGCGCCGGGAAGAAAGATGGATACAAGCTCAGCTCCTTCATTTTGTCCAATTGATCGTCGCGTACAGTCTGACAATGAATGATTAAATTGCGTGGCTGAATTTTGTCCAGATTTTTGCAATGAGATACTGCTTCAAGGATGGCATCGATGGTAGCATCACCATTGGCATGGATAGCAAATGGTTTCCCCATATCAATAATTGCCTCTATTTTCTGTTGCAATACTTCAGTACTCATATGCGGGAATCCACGATAGCCTTCCGGTTTTACACGCACCGGATGATTGGTGGCATAAGGCTCGGATAAATACGCAGTGTAGCACTGAATACTACCGTCCTGTACCAATTTTACAGGGCCTTCAAAGATTTTGTCCGGAACATGAATTTCCGGCTGAGAAATCTGACCATTCTGTTCAGAACAACACAATACATAACGGGTTTTTAAGATTCCCGCCTGAATCATTGGCTCTACCAGCTGCAGCATTGCTACATCACCGCCGCCTTCACTTACGGTAGTAATTCCGCAAGATAAATATTCATCATTTGCTTTGCCAATCACTGCAGGCAGTTTCTGCATCTGCTCCGGAGAGAAAATCTGCATCAAAAATGGCATCATAGCAGGAGTTTCTTCGATAATACCATTTGGCACACCATTTTCATCATAGTAAATATGTCCACCCAATGGTTTATAGCCCGGCTCCAGCATACCAACGCTCTCCATGGCTTTGGTATTAACCGCCATCATATGAATAGAAGCATGTACCAGCAAAATGCTCTTATCAGCAGATACCGCATCCAAATCCTTTGCATCCGGCATACGATATTCTTCTAGCAAGGTATCGTCAAAGTTGAATGCGATGACCGGATTTTTTTCCGGGTTTGCTGCAATTTCTTCACGCAGCAATGCTTGTAAATCTGCAATGCTGGTGATTTTGCCTGCTGGAGCACAAGACGCATCGATAAACAAATGGCGTGCCATTACATTCATTTGAAAATGGCCGTGGGCATCTACAAATCCGGGCAAAATTGTTTTTCTGTTTAAATCAACCATTATTGTATCTTCCGTTTTCATCGCCAACAGTTCTTCATTGCTACCCAACGCTACAATATGATCATCTTCAATCATCATAGCAGAAAACTGCTGTCCTTCTTGTTCCATGGTAACAATTTCACCATTATAAAAAATCTGCTTCATGCTTTTCACCTTTCTACTCTACAAGATTATTTTTCCATTCTTAGATTCGCCTCTGCCTGCGCCAACGCCTCTAACGGAATCATCATATATTGGGCATTTTGCAGCAAGTCTTTATGCTCATAGTCAAATAATATCGCTACAGGCTGTACTTCGCCAAAGACCTCCAAATGAGTCTGTCGCGCGGTCACCTTGCTATCAACACCGCAATAATGCGGCAAATACTGTTCCACAAGTGCCGCATCGCGATAAAAGGCCGTAATTTGGTTGCGATATTGTTTTTCATTGCTCACCACAAGCCACTCCGGCAGTTTTTTCGGTTTTTCGTGTAATGCCAAGTCAAATTTAATCAGCCACTGCATCTTGGTCAAATCAACCGCATGATTTTTCTGCACAAACTGCCATAAAATATTGCACAGCCCAATTTTTGACTGGTACTGATAATGGCATTTTTCTGCAATCCAATATTGCGACAGCTGCTCGAAAAAAGCAAACGGCGTATCGTACAATGGAACCAAGTACTCCAACGTGTTTAGAAATTTACCGCTGTTGTAATAAGTTTCTACCATTTCTTCAACAGCTTTCAGCTTTAATGTATCTTCATAAGGCAGCATATGAGTGGTAAGCACCTCATAAGGTGCTGTATCCTGATATACAATGGAAAAGTCATGCTGTCGATTGTATATCATCGAGCCTTTCAAGACCTTCAAGAATCCCAACTGCAATTGTTCCGGTTTTAATGCATATACATCATTAAAGGAACGCGCAAAAGAAGCATAATCTTCGTGAGGTAATCCGGCAATCAAATCCAGATGCTGATGGATATTTCCTCCAGCTTTGATTTGCTGCACAATACCGGAAAGCTTCTCAAAATTTACATTGCGGTTAATGGCTTCAATAGTCTTAGGATTAGTAGACTGTACACCAATCTCAAACTGAAAAAGACCTTTTCGTACTGTATGCAAAAACGCAATGGTTTCCTGGTCCAGCAAATCGGCTGTAATCTCAAAATGGAAGTTGGTTACACCATTGTCATGCTCCGCTAAATAGCGCCAAATCCCCATAGCATGACTCTTTTTGCAGTTGAATGTGCGATCAATAAATTTTACTTGCCGCACTTTGTGATCCAAAAACTTCTGCAATGCTGTATATACTTTTTCAAGCGGTACAAATCGCACCCCTTTTTCGATGGAGGACAAACAATATCCACAACTATACGGACATCCACGAGAAGATTCGTAATAAATAATCTGATTTTCTACATCATGAAAATCCTCTTCATATGGAAACGGCAAAAGGGATAAATCCAAAGGTTCCTGCTGCATGGTAGATACAATTCTGTCTCCATCTCGGAATGTCATACTTTTGATATCATACAAAGAAGACGGTATAGCAAAATCCAGATAGTCTAGGTACTGGCTAAACACCAGTTCCCCTTCCCCACGCATAATCAAGTCCACTGCTTTGTTTTCCCGTAAAAATGTTTCTGCCTCATAACTAACCTCCGGCCCGCCAAAGCCAATGATACAATTCGGCATAATTTTTTTCAGAAGTGGGCACAAGCTTTTCAGCATATCTACATTCCAAATATAGCAGGAAAATAAAATAACATCCGGTTTTGCACGAAACAATTCATCGGCAATAAAATCCAACCGTTGATTGATGGTAAACTCCATTGTAGTAAGATTGTGTTTTTCCGCATTGTCGTTGAATTTTGTCAAATACCTAAGTGCTAAACTAGAATGAATAAACTTGGCACTGAGCGATGCAAGAACAATTTTTTTCATTGGTACTCCCTCTTTCGCTGATTTAAACATTATTACTCATTATACAAGGTCACAGACAAAATTACAAACAAAAACAAGACCCTCTAAACCGTAAGTGTACGGTTATAGAAGGTCTTGCAATTCATTATTTTATACGTGGTTCATTTAGTCAATGACAATTTCATATACACTTTCCTGATCTGTGTAGTAAATGGTTACAACCATACCACCTGTAGACAAATCAGACAGTGCTTTTTCAGTAGTGGAATTGTCTTTATGGCAGTAGTAATTGGACTCTACTACATACAAATTACCCAGTGTATCATTTTTGAACTGAATCCCTGTAGAGGTAGCGAAACGAACTTCGCCCGTTTTGCTATTCATTACAGTAATTTTCTTACCATTGGACACAGGATCAATCAGTACACGATCGCCTTCTTTTAATTTACCCAGCGATGTGTATTTTGTACCATTTTTCATGATATAAGTATCATCTGTGAAAGCAAC
>JAFNVD010000031.1 GCA_017383785.1 Peptococcaceae bacterium
AAAACAATAGAAAACTTATTACGTTGTTACTTTATTACATTCCGCACGATATTTTCGTGATGTTTTGTGACGTTTTTGTAGACGTTTTTTTGTGTCAACCAATAGTGTTATGATGTTTTATACGTATTTTTTCAGAAAAAAGTATTATAAAAATTATAATATATAGACTAACAATAGATAAAAAACGTCATTACATCATATACGTCAAATGGCTGGATGATGAATAACAGCAATACAGCCTAGTGAAGCGTAGACTATAAAACCAGAAAAACCCCCGTTGGCGACCAGACCAACAGGGGCTTTTTACATTTTCATCCAGAGTAAAGACAGATCTTAGCACTCAATTTACAAACATTATTGTATATGCAAAACTTTCAGTTTTTACTTTATTTATCCCATTTCCATTCTGCTACTTCCGGCATGTCTACGCCGTATTCACGAATATACTGGCTGTGCTCTACCAGTTTATTCTTCATTTCTTGTACAATAGCTGCGCCTTTATTGGCAAGGCTTGGTACCAGTTTGATAGCATCGATCACCAGATGGAAGCGGTCGATGTCATTCTGCACACGCATGTCAAATGGTGTGGTGATGGTGCCTTCTTCTTTGTAGCCGCGCACGTGCAAATCCTTATTGGCTCTGCGATAGGTAAGCTCATGAATCAGCGATGGATAGCCATGATATGCAAAAAGAATCGGTTTGTCTTTGGTAAAGATCATGTCATAATCGCTCTGACTGAGGCCGTGCGGATGCTGAGAAACATCCTGCAGACGCATGAGGTCTACTACGTTTACTACACGAATTTTCAGTTCCGGCAGTTTTTCCTGCAGAATAGATACTGCTGCCAAGGTTTCCAGTGTCGGTGCATCACCGCAGCACGCCATAATAATATCCGGCTCGGTATTGGCATCGCTGGATGCCCAGTCCCAGATTCCAATCCCTTGAGTGCAATGCTTCACAGCCTGTTCCATGGTAAGCCACTGTGGACGAGGGTGCTTGGAGGTCACCATGACATTAATATAGTTACGACTTCGTACACAATGATCAAATACGCTCAGCAGACAGTTGGTATCCGGAGGGAAGTACATACGCACTACATCGGCTTTTTTGTTGGCCAAATGATCAATAAAGCCCGGATCCTGATGGGTATAGCCATTGTGGTCCTGCTGCCATACATTGGACGACAGGATATAGTTCAGCGATGCAATTTCTGCTCTCCAAGGCAATTCACCGGTTACTTTCAGCCATTTTGCATGTTGGGAAGCCATAGAGTCTACCACACGGATAAATGCTTCATAGCTGTTGAAAATGCCATGTCTGCCGGTAAGCAGATAGCCTTCCAGCCAGCCTTCGCAACAATGTTCTGACAACATAGAATCCACGATACGACCCGCTGTATCTAAATATTCATCGCCATCTGCAACAGCGGCATTCCAAGCACGGTCTGCCACTTCAAATACTTTGTTCAAACGGTTGGACATCGTTTCGTCCGGCCCAAATACACGGAACGTTTCCGGGTTAAGCTTCACGATGTCACGGACAAATGCACCCAGTTCCATCATATCTTGTGCATCTACTGCCCCCGGAGCCGAAAGTTCCAATGCATAGTCACGGAAATCAGGCAGTTTCAAATCACGCAGCAAAAGTCCGCCATTGGCATGAGGATTGGCGCCCATACGGCGATTGCCTTTCGGTGCCAATGCCGCTAATTCCGGTACCAAACTGCCCTCTGCTGTAAACAGTTCTTCCGGATGGTAGCTTTTCATCCACGACTCTACCATCTGCACGTGCTCCGGTTTCGCCATACTGATTGGTACCTGATGGGCACGGAAAGTATCTTCGATTTTCTTGCCATCTACTTCTTTTGGCCCGGTCCATCCTTTTGGCGCTCTGAGAATAATCATCGGCCAGTAATATGGATACTGCAGTACACCATCTCGCGCACTCTGCTGAATGGAAGTAATATCCCGATACGCGGCCTCCAGTGCCTGTGCCATAGCCTCATGCATATAGGCAGGGTCGCTGCCTTCTACAAAATACGGGTTCCACCCCATACCCTCAAAAAATTTACGCAAATCTTCATTTGGAATACGGGCCAGTATGGTAGGATTGGCAATTTTGTATCCGTTCAAATGCAAAATCGGCAGCACAGCACCATCCCGTGCAGGACTCAAAAATTTATTGCTCTGCCATGCCGTAGCCAATGGACCGGTTTCTGCCTCACCGTCACCTACTACACAGGCTGCAATCAAATCAGGATTATCAAATACAGCCCCAAAAGCATGAGCCAGTGAATAGCCCAGTTCTCCACCCTCATGAATAGAACCCGGTGTTTCCGGTGCTACATGGCTGGATACCCCGCCCGGAAAGGAGAACTGCTTGAATAATTTCTGCAGGCCATCTTTGTCCTGCCCGATATTTGGATATACCTCACTATAACTGCCATCCATCCAATCCTGCGCTACCATAGCATTGCCGCCATGACCGGGACCCGACAGATAAATCATATTCAAGTCATATTGATTGATCATACGGTTCAGATGGGTGTAAATGAAATTCTGCCCCGGCACAGTCCCCCAGTGCCCCACGATTTTACACTTGATATGATTTCGTGTCAGTGGTTCTTCTAAAAGCGGATTGTCTAATAAATACAGCTGCCCCACCGACAGATAATTTGCGGCACGCCACCATTTGTCCAAGAGCTGCAGTTCCTGTTCGTTCAATATTTGTTTGTCCAATACTTGTTTTGTCATAGTGCATCCTCCTCTACAATGATTCTGCTAAAATACGCCGGAAGTGTATTTTTACGCTTCATTTTTACGTTTCATTTATACACTTCATTGCACCATTTCTAACAAGTTTATTATATCATAGTTTTCAGTTATCTTCATGGTGATTTTATACTGGTTTCATGGTCATTCTATCATCATTTTGGACGAATGGTGGCAATGGTCTGCCCTTCCATACGGAACTCCACCTCTTCGATACTGTCAAACTGGCACAAAGTCTTTGCAATGGATTCCAATGCTTTTGAAGAAGCGGCGCTGCTGCCGATTGCCCGGCCAAGCTCGTGGCTGAAATCTACAATGCATTTCTTTTGTTCCTGTTTCACATTGATATCCAAAAGCTGTGTGCCTTCCGGAATGACAGATACCATCCCGCTGCTGTTTGGTCCTTCCAGCAAGGTCTCTACAGTGGCACGGGCCATTCCTTCTACTTTTGGAATGGCTTTTTCCGTTTTCACCAGTTTGTCACCGGCTGCGTCGGCAAAATAAAGCGCCACTGTGATCTCCTGTATTGGTGTTCCCATCGTTCGCACCGGCTCATAGGTTTCCTCAATGCGAATGTCATCAGCACCGGTATTGCTCATAATCTCGTCCACAGAAGGAACGCTCGGTTTTTGCTGCTGTGTGTCGGTCGCATCTTCTAGTGCAATCTCCTGTCTTAGTTCTTGACGCATTTCCATTATCGTTTGCTGCGCCTCACTGCAGCCTGTAAGTCCTGCTGTAGCAAATACAGATAATAATACCCATCCCCCTATATGTTTCTTTGCATGTTCGTTCATATACAATCCTCCATTCTGCTTGTTTGTCCTGCTAACAGAATATGCCCATTGTATCTATTTCATGCGAAATTATTTTTTCAGAAATCGTCGTATTTTTTATCCACTATTTATGTTTTTATTGTACCTCAATGGAAGTATCCATTTTCAGATTAATCGGCAAGGAGGCAAACTGTGTCGGCCAATCTTGTTCTTGCACTAAACTTGGATGCCATGCATATAGCCATCTGCCTAAGTGAAAGGTGTCTGTGCCCTCTGCTTGCGCCTGTGTCAAGGTATCGCCGATATGTTTCATGGATTTTGCCTCTACCTGTGATTGAATATGCCGAATCACCTGCTCGGCCTCTGCGCTGTCTTTCCAGCTGTCATATCCAGAAACAATTTTAATGGTTGCCTTCATCGTTGCGTTGATCGTAAGCGGTTCTTCCGAAGCTATTTCCCATTTGCATTTTCGTTTGTCCAGTTCCACCACAATTTGCCCGTGTTCCTCTGGCAGTGTCATAATTTCGCTGCCGCCTACAGCCCAATAATAGCCCGAAAGCCAATCATGGTCAGCCCAGCGTACCAGTGTACCATTTTGCACCAATGCTGCCCCGTCCAGGCGCAATTCTGTTTTGGGTTCCAATATCAATTGCGGTATCACCATTGTTTCTGACAGCCCATTTTGCACAGACAAATAATAGGCATTGATAATAGCATCACTGCCATGTACCCGACGACGCTGGTCTTTCAAAAGATTGTCTATATAAAAAATGTCCATCTTGGCCAAATCGGTGCTATCCATCAAAAGTGACCCGGCGTCTCCGGCCACAGCCAACAATTGTGTGCGTCTGCGCAGTACATTTTCTTTCACGAGATAATCCAGTGCCTCTGTGACGTCGTGTTCCAGTACCTCTTCGCCCAAAAGCACCAGATTCAGATGGTCCAAATACAATTCCCGCGGCGCCGCCAATGCTATCTGCTGCATGGTTTCCCCTACAGAAGTGCCGCTCCCTGTCATGGTCCACAAATTTTCACTGTTGACCGTTTCTTGGTCGGCACCGGGAATAATGAGCTGCAATGTAGTCTGATATTGCCCGTCTTTATAATCAATGGCGATCACCTGAGCCAGTGCCAATTGATTTAACTCTTTTTTGTCCCAGCAGCCATTGCAGAATAAGAGGGTTATCATAACCAAAGGCATGATCCGAAGCCACATACCGTATTCCAAGCCAAACTTCATTGTTCTCCCCTCCTCTTCGGTATCAGCCAGACAACTGCAAGCAGTACGATCGGCAATATCACCGTCATCCATTTTGCCAAAATCAGCTCTGCTTGCAAAAGCCCCATGGTATTGTGCAAAGCCATCATACCGAAAAACACAACCCACAAAACTGCCGCCAACATCCACCGGGCTTTTTGCTTTCCGATTAGCTGCTGTGCACCTGTGGCTGTACACCACAAAAACAGGCTGCCGATTGTCATCACAATGATCATCCACAGTACAATAAACAAGGACTCAGCCTGTTCCAATAATGTGCCGATCTGTACCATACGGGCCAAATGTACCGGAATCCACAGCACTGTCTGCAAACTGTATTCACCTAATATGCACAATGCATATACGGTCCACAATATAGTGACGAGCATTCCTGCGGCTACCGCCTTGCCCAATGTCAAGTACAGCGAATGTTTCTCTCTGCTTGCAGGATACAGCATAAATACCACAAGCAGACCGCTATAGCAAAACATACTTTGCAGCAACGCTTCTTCAAACTGCACGGTATTTTTCATCTGCAGGGGCAAGGCATGCTCTATTGTAAACAAATCCAATGTACCCACTACCGATGTTATCATCATAATGAGCAATGCCCCGATACATAACATATTGAGCCGCGCAATACTCTCCAATCCGCCTTTGCTCAGCCATCCTGCCAAAAGCACCGTTACCGCACACAGCACCATACGCGGGGTTTCGGTCAACAACTGTTTTTGTATCACATCTACCAAACTATATAGCATCAAAATCGCAAACATCAGATATAGCAAACAAACTAAAACACCGGTCACCGTACCCAATACGGTATGTCTTTGGCGCAAAGCGCTCATAAACTCCATCTCTGCTATATGTGAAACTCGGTAATGCCCCACCAGAATAATGCCGATTGCCGTAAGTAATCCGCCAAAGATCGCACTAATACCTAAGGTACCATTGCCTCGCACCAAAAAATACGGCAATAGCCAGAACATACCGCTTTGCTGCAGCAAAAACACCAGATAAAAAATCTCACGGTTGGAAATTGCCTTACTGCTGCCCACGGCTGTCATCCCCTTTCTGTGTCAATGGCTGAATCCTACGATGAAAGAACGAGGCTTTCTGTTCCTGCTCTGTACTCTGTCTGCAAAACAAAGGCATCCCCATCATGCACCAGCGAGGCATACGCACTGCCAGCGCCAATAATTCACCGTTTTTGAGCGGAGCCAATGGAGCCAGATAAGGGAATCCAAAGGTACGCAGCCGAATTAAATACATAATGATTACCAGCCACCCTAACATAACGCCATACAGCCCTAATGTAGCGGCCAGTATCATCAGCGGAAACCGGATCAAACGAATCGGATAGGAAGCCTCTACCGAAGGAATGGCAAAAGAGCCAATGGCCGTAATGGCTACTACAATTACCATTTGCGGTGCTACCAATCGGGCGCTGACCGCTGCATCGCCAATCACCAATGCCCCCACAATACCGATGGTATTGCCGATCACACCGGGCATACGAATACTGGCCTCGCGCAAAAGTTCAAATGCAATCTCCATCATAATGGCTTCCACAAATGCCGGAAATGGCACGCCCTCTCGTGCAGTCGCTATGCTAAGCAAAAGATTGAACGGGATCAGCTCTGCATGAAAGGATATGACTGCTACATACAGCGACGGTAAC
>JAFNVD010000032.1 GCA_017383785.1 Peptococcaceae bacterium
CCCCCGGCTGCACAGAAAAGCTGAGCCCATGTGCCTGTCGCGGCCCGTGATATGGGTCCTGGCCTAAGATTACCACTTTTACATCCTTATATGGCGTATAGTGAAGCGCATTAAAAATATCGTACATGTCAGGATATACTGTTTTGGTGCGGTATTCCTCTGCTAAAAATTTGCGCAGCTTTATATAATACTCTTTTTGAAATTCCTCATTCAAGTATTCAGCCCAGTCGTTATGCAGTATTTCGGCCATAGTTATTCCTCCGTTCGTAATGTAGCTGTTTTGTTATCACTATACCATATGTCTTTTCGAAAATCCATAACAGATATAAAAAATGCAGGACGGTCTATGCCATCCTGCAAAAACACTTACAGATTCAGTTTCTTTTTCATCATCCATGCAGTACCAAGGAAACATAGAACACAGAATATAATGCTCATGATTGTATCGGTGCCAAGAATAAAATTATAATTGTTGTAAACATCATTCACATACTGCACAGGCTCCGGTGTCATGCCTGCCATCATATGAATGCCAAACAAACTGTAAAATGCACCTTCCACCAAGCCAAATGCCCAGTTCACAGCAAAGAACACCACAACCGCCACTGCAACACGATATTTATTGAACTGCTCCATCTGCCCCACCATAATAGCCAGATAAATGGTTAAAATGGTGCATACCAGCGAACAAAGACCATTCAGTCCCGTCAATAACAAAGACGGTATCGGATTCCAGCTGCGAATCAATTCCCAGATGCGATACCATAAATATGCCCAGTCAAAATACTCTCGTTCCGCAAAAATTGTGAGCCCGCCGATAATGGCGCCTACCAGAAAAATTACCAGAATACTGGCCAGACTCCACAAAAGTGCACCCAGCAGCTTACTGCCTAACAGCACTTCATGCTTCACCGGCAGTGTAAACATCAAATAGCCTTCATTCCCGGCAATACCATGATTGAACCGCTGTACCACGCTCATAACAGTCAGCACGGTCACCGCCACACAAAACGCAAAGACCAGAATCATTGTAAAGCCAATGAGTGTATCAATGCCTCCATCAATCGGATCGGCAAAGCTGCCATATGTCACAGCGGTGCCGTTGGCCATATACTGGTGAAACTCATTCATATTATCTACCCGAATCGCCATTGAAACACCGCACACCAAAGCAATCAGCAATGTTCCTGCATACAAAGGCAATAGTGTACGCGCCGATGCTTTCAGTTCGTATTTTAATAATTTCCCTAACATCTGAACACCTCCCGGAACAAGCCGTCAATCGATTTACCGTGTTCTGCACGAATGTCATCTACAGCACCTTGTAATACTATTTTCCCGTTCTGAATAAAAATTACTTCGTCCAGAATTTTTTCAATATCCGTAATCAAATGCGTAGAAATCAAGATAGAACTTTCTTCACCGTAATTGCTTAAAATCGTCTGCATGATGTAATCTCTAGCCGCCGGATCCACTCCTGCGATAGGCTCATCTAATACGTACAGTTTGGCACGACGAGCCATTACTAAAATCAATTGTACTTTTTCCAATGTACCTTTTGACAATGTTTTCAGACGGGCCTGAGAATTGATATTTAGACTTCTAAGCATCTCTTCCGCGCGATTACGATCAAAGTCCTGATAAAATTCTTCAAACAGTTTAAAAGCATCCTCCACCTTCATCCAATCCTGCAGATAGTTACAATCCGGCAAATACGAAATGATAGACTTGCTTTCCACACCCGGTACTGTTCCGTTCACCAGCACATGGCCAGATGTAGGCTGTAATAAATCGTTAATCATCTTGATTGCAGTGGATTTGCCACTGCCGTTTGGTCCCAGCAGACCGTAAATTTTGCCCGGCTTCAGTGTAAAGCTAACATCATCTAACGCTTTGACACCTTCTGCTTTAATACCGCTTTTATATTGTTTGGTAACATGATTAAATTCCACTAACGCTGTCATTGGCAATCTCTCCTTTCATATAACGCTGTAATAAGTTTAAGATTTCTTCATTTTGATATCCAAGCTGCTGTAGCTCATTTAATAATCCTATGATACGCTCCTGTGCCAGCTGCTCACGCAATACGCCAATCAGTGCTGCATCCTCCGTAACATAACGCCCTGCCGTACGCATCGTATACAAAAGCTTTTCCCACTCCAACTCACTCAATGCTTTTTGCATAGTGTTCGGGTTAACACCATATTGCATAGCCAAATCTCGCACACTGGCCAGCTTGTCCCCCGGCTTTAATTTGCCCGAAACAATCTGCTGCTTGATATCATCCATAATTTGCAGATAAATTGGTATATTAGATTGAAACTCCATACGCATCTCCTTTCCAGCACATTAATCGAAATGCATTATTGTATTACTACACTAATACAATAATGCATTTTAAGGTAATTGTCAATATATTTATTAATATGGCGACTTCGGATACCCAATACGTAGCCGCCCTCTCGTCTCAATACCGCCCACACCGTCAGTGCCGGTAATGGTATCGCGCAATGTTTCTTTGATCGGCACCATTTGGTTAAACGGTGTAAACGCTACTTTTTCAGCAATAAAGATTGGATCGTATGCATGAATCAGTACACGACGCGGAGAGGATGCAAAGTTTGCGCCTGCATGAATGAGCGATTCATAATGAGACTGACAAGCGCCGGCAAATATAATCAAATCATCACGCCCCGGCTCAAACTCTCGGGCTTTGCGTACAGCCCGTACAAAATGCTTGGAATTACGATAATTATCCAAGCATGAAAATCCTTTTTTCCCTTTCAAAAGTCCATCATGGCCGGTAAGAATCAAAATATCCGGCGTAAATTCCATCAGATAGCGTTTTACCCGATCCGCCTGCTCTGCTTCCGGTACATAAAACCCATTAGCACGAATCCCCAACTGTCGATACGTAGACATACATAAATCCAGATATTCTTTGTCACCATCTAAATGCAGTACTGTTCCCGGTAATTCAAACACTTCTAACGGTACGCAGTCCGCTTTTTTATATGTGATTTTGGCACGACTTAAGAAGCCGTTCACAATATCTTTGCGCTTGTGCTCTATTCCTCGTAAAAGCTCTGTACTGCGTTTGGTATACGGTTTCCGATGGTTTGCGATTTCTTGTGCTGTAGGAACATACAAATCTTCTAGTGGTGCATCGGCACATAGCCTTAAATCCACTCCTTTTAACAATGCAATGTACTTTCCATTCTGCTGTACAACGTCCTCTATGCGAAACAGCACATCCCG
>JAFNVD010000033.1 GCA_017383785.1 Peptococcaceae bacterium
ACGCTGCCATAATATAGCCATCCTTGGCATTGGAAGCATCAATCATCGCCTTTTCATTGGACAATACCGTAACACCGGAAGCCACAGGCTCCAATATAACTGTTTCCGCCTCTACCGCCAGCGCTGCCGGTGCAATTATCATTGTACCAAAGCACATGCACACTGCCAGTGCAATTATTTTTTTATATTGTTTTAACTGACACAATTTTGGCATTTGGCCACCTCTTTTCTAACTACATACCTTCTACAACTACGATAAAGGTATCACTATCGGTTGATTGCTGGTCACAAGCTTTACAGCCAGATTTGGATTGTCACGCTTAAAATTGTCAGTAATACGACGCAGCACCATCTCGGTATTTTCATAATTGATAGAAGATAATAAAATCAAATACTGTGATACACTGTAGCGGGTAAACACGTCTCCACGGCGCAAAGAAAACTGAATTGCCGTACGCAGCCGCCCCACCGCTTCATTTTGTTTTTTGGTATTGACGATATGTTTGCCGTTTTTTTCGGTTATAGACACCAAACATAAATATACCGACTGCCCGCTGCGTTCCATCATGCGGGTCATCAAACGATAAATTTCTTTGAACAGCGCATATTCACAATAAAACGCACCCGGTGCCAGTTCTTCCTGCAGCCGTGATGCAATGGAGGACAAATCCATTTGCGCATCATTGGTCTCGTCAATAATCTGTTTGTACAGTTCTACCAAATCTTCAGACAAATTGATTCCAAATTCGTGATAGAACAATTCTTTTACTTTTTCATAATGATTCAACGCCGATTGTTTGGCACCGGTACGCACCAACGCATCAATCAGCTCACGATGCAAGTCTTCATCGTAAGGTTCAATAGTTACTGCTTTTTGACAGACGGTTATGATTTCATAATAGCGATTCTCTGTCCGCAAAAGTGCAATACATTTTTTTACCACACGCAAATACTCAGCATGATAATATGCATGCGCAGACATCACCCACATCTCTGAAGACAGCTTTGGCAAAAAATCACCGTTATAATATTCCAACGCATTCAGATAATGCGAAATCTTTTGTGAATCATCCTGTTCTTGCTCAGCCAATGCACAATAGGTGCTAAACTGATCAATATCCAAGACACAGTCTACTTCCTCACTCCATGCATAAATACCATGATTATAACGAATCATTTCTTTCCCCGGTATACCGCCAAGGGCATCCAGCATACCACACAAACGATGTCGCATTGTTTTTAATGTATTGACCGGATTGTCAATCTCTTCATCCGGCCACAAAATATCAATTAGCTCATCTTGCGTAATCTGTTTACCGCGATGGGTCAATAGATAGGCCAATACCATCCATAGTTTGTTGGAACGATTAGATTGATAATCTATGGCTGTGCCATCGGGATAGGACAAAGAAAACCCACCGAGCATAGAAATCTGTAATCGCTGCTGCATATTGTCCCCTCCTGTCCGTCAATAAACCTATATACCAACCGTCTTACACTCTTATCATACTGGAATTCGCAAAAAAATACAATGGTTTTCTGTTGTTTTCTTCTTGTTTTTACCCAAATTTCCCCACTGTAAAACAATACGGCAGCTGTATCGGCAGCCCTTGACAATACAAAGGTTTCCTGCTAAAATATATTGTACTTTGGAGGGGTGTCCGAGCGGTTTAAGGAGGCGGTCTTGAAAACCGTTGAACTCTTGCCGGGTTCCGTGGGTTCGAATCCCACCCTCTCCGTTTTTTATTCCTTGGCAGTATTGATACAACTTCCAAAATATTTTTCAAAAATATTTAAAAAAACACTGGACATTTCAATTGCACCGTGTTATAATGGCAAAGTTGGTACGAGGAGAGATGGCCGAGAGGCCGAAGGCGCTCCCCTGCTAAGGGAGTATGCGGGTCAAACTGCATCGTGGGTTCAAATCCCACTCTCTCCGTTTCATATGCGCCAGTAGCTCAGTTGGATAGAGTGTTTGGCTACGAACCAAAAGGTCAGGGGTTCGAATCCCTTCTGGCGCATTTAAGCAGTATTCCGAAAGGAATGCTGCTTTTTCTTTTGTCTTTTTCTATATTTTTTGTGCCGTTTCTGCTACAATGTGACTATGCGCCAACATAAAAAGGCAAGAAAAGAGGAATTATTATGTTATTACTTGCAGCTACCGATTTATATAAAACCCACGGACTGAAAACCGTATTTGATCATATATCTCTCAATATCGACTCCAATGACAAGATTGGTCTGTTAGGGGTAAACGGCACCGGTAAATCCACACTGCTGAAAATATTGGCAGGTGTTGCCCAGGCCGACAGTGGAGAAATTCAGACATCTAATCAATTGGTACTGGAATACTTGCCACAGCATCCCGATTTTGATGAAAATGCCACTGTACTGCAGCAAATCTTTCGTGGCGAATCTCCATTTATGAAAGTGGTGCGAGATTACGAACTGGCAGTAGAAGCACTGGAGCAAAATCCTGCCGACGAAACATTGACCCAGCGCTTGTTGGAGCTGAGTGCAGAAATGGATCGGCACAATGCATGGCAGTTAGAAAGTGAAGCCAAGGCTATTTTAAACAAACTGGGCATTCACAATTTTTCTGCTCGCGTAGGCGATTTATCAGGCGGTCAAAAAAAACGTATCGCATTGGCCGGTGCTCTCATTCGCCCGTGCAATTTGCTGATTCTGGACGAACCTACCAATCACTTGGACAATGACGCCATTGAGTTTTTGGAGCAGCACTTGAAAGCCAAAAACTGCGCGCTACTTATGGTAACCCATGACCGCTACTTTTTGGACAGAGTCACCAATCGTATCGTAGAGCTGAATAACGCCAAACTATACAGCTACGAAGGCAACTACGAAACATTTTTAGAGCTGAAAACTCAACGTGAAGACGATGAACGCCGCATGCAGGAAAAAGCCCACGCATTGTATAAGCAAGAGCTTGCCTGGATGCGCAAAGGGGTAGAAGCACGCCGCACCAAACAAAAAGCACGTATTGAACGTTTTTATGAGCTGGAAGACTCTCTTACCTCTAACCAGGATGACAAGATGGAAATCTCCTTGCAGCATTCTCGATTGGGTAAAAAAATTATCGAAATTGACCGATTGCGAAAAACATTTGACAAACAAAACGGCACCGATGCTAAAGTATGTATCAATGACTTTACCTACGCCGTAGTGCGCGACGACCGCATTGGCATTGTGGGCAACAACGGCATGGGCAAATCCACATTGTTAAATATCATCGCAGGGAAAATGCCATATGATAGTGGCAGTGTAGTATTGGGCGATACCGTACGCATCGGATACTACACGCAGGACAACGCTGATTTGCCTGAAAATATGCGTGTCATCGACTATGTGCGCGAAAAAGGTGAATATATCAAATCCGGCGACGGCACGCTCATTTCCGCAGCACGTATGCTGGAGCGATTTCTCTTTAGCGGTGCACAGCAGCACTCTATGATTGGCCAGCTATCCGGCGGCGAAAAACGCAGACTTTATCTGCTAGGTGTACTAATGGCTGATGTCAATGTACTGCTGTTGGACGAACCGACCAACGACCTAGATATCCAGACACTGCAAATATTAGAAGACTTCATCGATCACTTTACAGGGCCCGTCATCGCAGTCAGCCACGACCGCTACTTTCTGGACCGTATAGCGCACCGTATTTTCGCTTTTGAAGGTGATGGCAAGGTAACCATCTACACCGGCAATTACAGCGATTATATAGAAAAGAAACAGCTCCTGGAGCCATCAGAGCAGCAGGCGGAAGCCCAGAAAGAAAAACCGGCAAAAGAAAAAACCGGCGACACGCGAGTACGTCGGGAAAAAATAAAGTTCACCTATCAAGAAGCCAAAGAATACGAAACCATCGAAGACGATATCGCCGCATTAGAGGGCAAAATCGCCCAGTGCGATACCGATATGGCTGCCAACAGCACCAATTATGGCAAACTGAACGAGCTGACCAAAATAAAAGACGATTTGGAAGCACAGCTCATGGGTAAAATGGAGCGCTGGGAGTATTTGATG
>JAFNVD010000034.1 GCA_017383785.1 Peptococcaceae bacterium
ACCACATAACCGGCCACAGGCAATTGATAATCACTGCAAAGCCATTGCAATCGCTCAAAATCTGCCGCTGTATATCGCATTGGAGTACTGCCCAGCCACGTAATCGGCAGCAGCAAGCCAAATACGGTCATCCATTTGATCTTCTGCTTCATATGATGTTTAAAATTTGGCTTGGTATCATGTTTACTAGGCCTTCCTAAATTTTGTTTTCTATTTTCTATACGGCTTACATTGATATCGTTATATGTCGTCATAGGAATCATTCCTCCACACTAAGTTCTCATAGAAATTATGATAAAAATCATTACAAACATAGTATGGTCTGAATATTTGTATATTAGACACAGGCATTCAAATTATATGCATAGAAAAAGAGCTGTTTCCGAAGAAACAGCTCTTGAAAGTACCTAGATAGGTTTAGCGAACACTCAGACGAGCATTTGCTCTAGCCAGAGCAGCCTGTGCTCTCGCCATGTCGATATTTTCTTTTTTCGCAATACGTTCCTGTGCACGCTGTTTAGCGGCTTCAGCACGTGCGAAATCGATATCGGTGCTTTTTTCAGCAGCCGGAGCGATGATACTGATTACGTTGTTGGAAACTTCGATGAAGCCACCGGACACAACCAGTTTCTCAGTACCGGAAGCGGTTTTATAAGAAATTACACCAGGTTTCAAACCTGCCAGTAATGGAGCATGATTTGGCCAAATACCAAGTTCACCATCCACACCAGGAACGATTACAGATGTACTCTCAGCACGTAATGTAACGTCTTCCGGTGTAATTACTTCCAGTTTCAGGGTTTTATCAGCCATTTGCCAATCCCCCTTACGCCATCATTGTTTTAGCTTTTTCTACAGCATCTTCAATGGTACCTACCATCAGGAAAGCACCTTCTGGCAGATCATCATGTTTACCATCCAGGATTTCTTTAAAGCCACGGATAGTTTCTTTCAGAGGAATATACTGACCTGGGTTACCAGTGAACTGTTCAGCAACGAAGAAGGACTGGGACAGGAAACGTTCAATTTTACGAGCACGTGCTACTGTCAGTTTCTGTTCGTCTGTTAATTCATCCATACCTAAGATAGAGATGATATCCTGCAGTTCTTTGTATTCCTGCAGTACCTGCTGAACGCCACGAGCTACTTCATAGTGTTCTTCGCCTACTACCAGTGGGTCCAGAATACGAGAAGTGGAATCCAGTGGGTCTACCGCTGGGTAAATACCTTTTGCGGAGATGTCACGGTTTAATACTGTTTTCGCGTCTAAGTGAGCGAATGTTGTTGCAGGAGCAGGGTCAGTTAAGTCATCGGCAGGCACATATACAGCCTGTACGGATGTGATGGACCCTTTGTTTGTAGAAGTAATACGTTCCTGCATCTGGCCCATTTCTGTAGCCAGTGTTGGCTGGTAACCTACTGCGGAAGGCATACGGCCTAACAGAGCGGATACTTCAGAACCAGCCTGTGTGAAACGGAAGATGTTATCGATGAACAGCAGTACGTCCTGACCCTGAACATCACGGAAGTATTCAGCGATTGTCAGACCTGTCAGAGCGATACGCATACGTGCTCCAGGTGGCTCGTTCATCTGACCGAATACCATGGCAGTTTTGTTAATAACGCCGGATTCTGTCATTTCAACCAATAAGTCTTTACCTTCACGAGTACGTTCACCTACACCTGCGAATACGGAGTAACCACCGTGTTCGTAAGCGATGTTACGGATTAATTCCTGGATTAATACGGTTTTACCTACACCAGCACCACCGAACAGACCGATTTTACCACCTTTTACGTATGGGCAAATCAAGTCGATAACTTTAATACCGGTTTCCAGAATTTCTTTTGCAGAGTTCTGTTCAGCAAAAGTAGGAGCTTCTCTGTGGATACCCCATCTTTCGCCACCTTCAATGGCACCCTGCTCGTCGATGGTGTCACCAACAACGTTTAACAGACGACCCAGTGTTGCATCACCAACTGGAACGGAGATAGCAGCGCCTGTATCAACAGCTGCCATACCACGAACCAGACCGTCTGTGGAGGACATTGCAACGCATCTTACGGTGTTGTTACCCAGATGCTGTTCAACTTCCATGGTCAAATTAACATTTAAACTTTTATCATCCTGGTCTTCTGTGCGAACTACAACGGAATTGTAAATTGCAGGCAGACTATCAGCGGTAAACTCAACGTCAACTACTGGACCAACGATTCTAATAATTTTACCCTTATTCAAGATTGGGAAACCTCCTTTTCCAATAGTCACCTTACAATTAGCCGTTCAGTGCGTTTGCACCGGCACAGATTTCAGTGATTTCGTTAGTAATTGCAGCCTGACGAGCACGGTTGTATTCCAGATCCAAACGTGCAACCAGTGCGGCAGCATTATCACTAGCAGCAGACATCGCGGTCATACGAGCGCCATGTTCCCCTGCTTTTGCTTCTGTTAATGCACTGAATACCTGGTTTGCTAAATATAAAGGCAGAATTTGACTTAATACTACTTCAGGAGATGGTTCGAAGATGTAATCTAAACCATCAGCACCTTCACTTTCCGGTGTTTCGATAGGAAGTACTTTCACTGTTTTCGGAATCTGAGACATAGCGCTGCGGAATTCGGAGTAAACAATGTGAACTTCATCGTATTTACCGGTGACATAAGCAGTTTTCATCATTTTTGTGATAGCATCTGCGTCAACTGCAGATGGGATATCATTTACAGCCAGGAATTCTTCGTCGATTGTATAACCACGTTTCTGGAAGAAATCTCTTGCTTTTTTACCAACAGCTACGATACCAACTTCATAACCCTGTGCTTCTGCAGCTTTTACAGATGCCAGTGCTTCTTTCAGAACGTTAGCATTGTAACCACCGGCCAAACCTTTGTTGGAGGCAAAAACAACGAAACCAACTCGATTTACTTCTCTGACTTCTAACAGTGGGTCGTTCATTGCTGCACCTGCACTTGCTACCAGTCGGGAAAGTACTTCTTTCAATTTATCTTTGTATGGACGAGCGGATACTACAGAGCCCTGCGCACGACGCAGCTTGGAAGCAGATACCATTTTCATCGCTTTTGTGATTTTACCGGTACTCTGAACACTGCGAATCCGTCGTTTTATTTCCTTACCACTAGCCAAACCTTATTCACCACCCTCTCGAAGAATCAAAACGCAATCTTGGCTTACGCCTGGAAAGTAGCTTTGAATTCAGTGATTGCTTTTACCAGAGCTTCTTCGTCAGCGCCTTCCAGTTTACCTGTGTTAGCGATAACGTCTAAAACGCTAGCTTTATAGCTGGAGGATTTCATAAAGTTCAGCAGACCAGCTTCGAATGCGCCGATTTTGTTTACAGCGATATCATCTGTGTAACCTTTGGATACAGCATAGATGATTGTTACCTGGTCTTCTACAGGCATTGGAGCATACTGAGCCTGTTTCAGCATTTCCATTACGCGAGCACCGCGGTCCAGAGTTGCTTTTGTAGCAGCATCCAGGTCGGAACCGAACTGAGTAAACGCTTTTAATTCGTTGTACTGTGCTAAGTCCAGACGCAGGTTACCGGAGATTTTTTTCATCGCTTTAACCTGAGCGGAACCACCTACACGAGATACGGAAACCCCAGCGTTGATAGCTGGACGTACACCAGCATTGAATAAGTCAGCTTCCAGGAAGATCTGACCGTCTGTAATGGAAATTACGTTTGTTGGAATGTATGCAGAAATGTCGCCAGCCTGGGTTTCAATGATTGGCAGAGCAGTCATGGAACCGCCACCCAGTTTGTCTTCCAGTTTCGCAGCACGTTCTAACAGACGAGAATGTAAGTAGAATACGTCACCTGGGTAAGCTTCGCGTCCTGGAGGACGTTTCAGCAGCAGGGACAGTTCGCGGTATGCAACAGCCTGTTTGGACAGGTCATCGTATACGATCAGAACGTCTTTGCCGTTGAACATGAATTCTTCACCGATAGCAGCACCCGCATATGGAGCGATGTACAGCATTGGAGATGGTTCAGAAGCTGTAGCAGCAACGATAATGGAGTATTCCATTGCGCCGTATTCTTCTAATTTGCTTACTACGTTTGCTACAGTAGATGCTTTCTGACCTACTGCAACATAAATGCAGATAACATCTTTACCTTTCTGGTTGATGATGGTATCAATAGCTACTGCAGTTTTACCGGTCTGACGGTCACCGATGATTAATTCACGCTGACCTTTGCCGATTGGTACCAATGCGTCGATACATTTGATACCGGTCTGTAATGGCTGATGTACGCCTTTACGTGTGATTACACCAGGAGCGATAGATTCTACCGGTCTGAATTTGTCAGTTGCGATAGGACCTTTGCCGTCGATTGGCTGACCTGTAGCGTTAACTACACGACCAATCAGAGCTTCACCTACTGGAACTTCAACGATACGACCTGTACGTTTTACAGGGTCGCCTTCTTTAATGTGTTTGTATGGGCCTAAGATAACGCAACCGATGTTGTCTTCTTCCAAGTTCTGCGCCATACCCTGAACGCCACCTGGGAATTCTAACAGTTCGTTTACCATCGCATCTTTTAAGCCATAAACACGAGCAATACCGTCACCTACTTCGATTACGGTACCAATATCACTAGCTTCTATGTTTTTATCATAGTTTTCGATTTGATTTTTCAGAATGGAACTAATTTCCTCTGGTCTGATATTCATTTTAGTCCCTCACCCCAATCTTTCATTAAAACTGTACTTCATGTAATTTATTTTTCATGCCTGCAAGGCGAGCACCTACAGTGCCGTCATAAACTTTGTCGCCGAATGTTACTACCATACCTGCTAACAAACTTGCATCTACGCTGACATTCAGTTTAACGGTCTTCCCAGACATTTTTGCCAGCTGGGCACTGAGAGCAGTTTCCTGTTCTTCAGTTAAAGGATACGCAGAAACGACATCAGCATAAGCAATGTTGCGGACTTCGTCAGCCAATGCACAGAATACACTGTAAATATCAGCGATGTTTTCTTCTCTGTTTTTGTCAACAACAACATACATCAAATTCAACACCATTGCATCTACTTTATCAGCAAAGATCTGTTTTACAATGTTTTTCTTTTCATCAACACTAACGGTCTGGCTGGTTAAAACATCTTTTAATTCAGCGCTGTTTTCCATAGTATCAACAACCAATTTCAGGTCTTCCTGATAACGGTCGATACTGTTTTTTTCCTGACCAATCTGTAGGAGAGCCTGCCCGTAACGTTTCGCTACAGCTGCGTTCATCATTTCGCTTCCCCTACCTCTTTCACAAAGTTATCGACCATATTCTGATGATCTGCAACATCGATTGTTTTACCAACAACTTTGGATGCAGCCAGCACTGCCAGGTCAGCAATTTCATTTCTGATTTCATTTAATGCTTCTGTTTTTTCACGAGCGATTTCAGCCTGTGCTTTTGCAGTTAAACGAGAAGCTTCTTCTCTTGCTTCAGTTACGATATCAGCTTTTGTCTGTTCACCGATTTTCGCAGCCTGATTGATGATGTCCTGCGCTTCAGCTCTTGCGTTCTGAATCTGTGCAGCATATTCATCTTTCAGTTTCTGTGCTTCCAGTTTTGCTTCTTCCGCAGAGTTTAAGTTGTTGATTACTTCTTCTCTACGGCTGTCCAGCATGTTGCAAACCGGTTTGTACAGGAACACTTTCAAACCAACTACCAGAATCGCGAAGTTGATTATCGCAAAAATAATTGTGGATGGATGAATTTCCACGCACACACCCTCCTCTCATGCGGGGTCACAAAAATCTTATTTAAACTTACTACAGTAAATTGTTCGTAATACCCGTAATACTAAATATAGGCGATTGGACCAAGTCCCAATCGCCTACTTAGACCCTTACATTACCTTTTTTCGTGATTTGTCGATAATAGGATACTCTCAAATTAGAATTTACCTAAAACCATGAAAGCGATCAGCAGACCATAGATTGTTAATGCTTCCATAAATGCTAATGCCAGGATTAAGGATGTACGGATGTCACCAGCAGCTTCTGGCTGACGAGCGATTGCTTCCATAGCTTTGGAAGCTGCGATACCCTGACCTAAACCAGGACCGATTGTTGCGATAGCTACTGCTAAAGCAGCTGCTAAACCTAATAAACCGTTTACCATTTAAACTCGACCTCCTTCCAATACTTTATTGGGAAATCTCCGAAATATATAATTTCGAAATAAGATTAAGCTATTATATCAAGGCTTAGTGATGTACAGCAGTCGCTTCTTCTAAGTAGATAGAAGCCAACAGTGTAAATACGAAAGCCTGGATAGCACCAAACAGAATACCCATTACCTGCATTGTCAGAGGTAATACCAGTGGGCACAGAGCTGCTAAACTAGCTACTACCATTTCTTCCCCGTAAACACTACCGTAAAGACGCAGCGCCAGAGACAATGGACGTGTAAACTGTTCAACAATATTCAGCGGTAACATCAAGAATGCAATTGCCGGCATTGGACCAATCAAGTGCTTGATGTAACCAATTGGGCCCTGAACTTTCAAGTTGTAGTACAGCACCAAGAAGAATACTACGATTGCTAAACCGGCAGTTGTACTTACATTACTTGTAGGCGGTTTCAACCCAGGCAGTGTACCTGCCAGCGGCAGTAAACCGGAGTAGTTGGACACCAAAATTAAAATAAAGAAAGTAGCCAAAAACGGCATCAGTTCTCTTGTACGTTTTTTACCCAGGATATCAGTCCAGAAGTTTTCGTACATTTCGATACCCATTTCCAACACATTCTGCAAACCGGACGGAATACGCTGCATATTTCTGGTACCAAGGAAACTCACCAGTAAAATCAGAATCATTACGCCCCACATAGTGGTGATTTCGCTTGTAACTTCCAAAGGCCCGATGTTGAACAGTGGACCAGCATGGTGACCAGCCGCACTTGCATAAGCAACATTTGTCAGAAACATTTGTTTCACCCCTTTCGTTCACGAAATAGAATATATAGATTTTTCACAAAAATATAATTTTTCACAGCCAGTAAACCTAAGGCCGTGCCAATTAACATAGGTGTATTTTTGTATACCAGCAACATCGCCAACATGATAATTCCAATCCGGAATACAATCACCAATTTACTGAATACACTTTTGGGATTACTGAGTGCGCGCCAGCTGAAGAAGTTGTTGAACAAACTCACTCCTAGGCCCCACGCAAAACCAAGCGCCCCCGGAAACAATACAGATTCTAACATAAAGCTTCCCTTCTTGCCACCTAATATTTCTTATCCATTACATTCTGTATCTTTATCAATGTAACGATGCTTACAAAAAGTACAAGTCTTACTTTTTATCTGATTTCGGTTCCGGCTTGTGTTTCAAGTCCCAATCACGTTCATTGATATCACGAGGATTTTGCATCTCCTCCACCTGTTCAATAAACAAATGGAACCCGGAATAAATCCCCCCGAGTGTAAAGATGAGCCAAAAAATACCGTTAGTACCGAGTTTCTTATCAATCCAAACGCCAATCCACATCATAATAACAACACTCACCAGCATTGTAACGCTAAAACTGAGTGCCAATCCAAAATAATCGTTGGCTGACGTGAACTTCCCAAAGGTTCCTTTCGGTTTTTTCATTTGCACACCTCTCAATTCAATATCTTTATTGTACTAAAAAAATGTATGAATTTCAACAAAAATTCTACATTTTCTTAAGAATAACCTAATAAATATTTATTATGCCCCTTTCACTTTTCCATAAGAAAAAAAGCGCAAGCGACACAATCCGCTATATTAAGCCATTTACCGTATGCAATAGTTCTGCTTTTTACATCCAATGATCCGGTTTTGCATACCGGAGATTGAAATAATATTCAATGGCATCCGTAATTCTACCACTAGCTTTTCCGTCACCATACGGATTTACCGCATTGGCCATCGCGCTATATGCCTCTTTGTCAGTCAAAAGCTGCAAGGCTGTATTATAAATTAAATCTTCATCGGTGCCTACCAAAGAAACTGTGCCGGCTGTCACCGCTTCCGGACGTTCGGTAGTGTCTCGGAGTACCAGTACCGGTTTACCCAATGCAGGCGCTTCTTCTTGCAGGCCGCCTGAATCGGTCATGATCAAGTCTACACGCGCAATGGCATTGGCAAATGGCTCATAATCCATTGGCTCAATAATATGCACGCGAGCTAAGTCGCCCAAAATTTCTCCCGCCAATTCACGCACTTTCGGATTTTTGTGAATTGGGAAAATGAACTGTACCTCCGGCAATGTTTCGTGCAAACGCTTTACAGCACGGAAAATATTAGCCATCGGTTCCCCTTGATTTTCTCTGCGATGTGCTGTAATCAATACTTTCGGTGCATCGCTATCTAGAAGTGCCTGAATGTTTTCATCAGCAAACCGATACCCCTCTTTTACAGTAGCCAAGAGCGCATCAATCACCGTGTTACCTGTTACAAAAATACGGGCATCCTCTACATTTTCTTTCAGCAGATTTCTGCGAGACTCCGGTGTCGGAGAAAAATGCAGTGTTGCCATCGCACCGGTCAATTTACGGTTGGCTTCTTCCGGATACGGAGAATACATATTTCCGGAACGCAGCCCCGCCTCTACATGTCCTACCGGAATCTGCTGATAAAACGCAGCCAAGGTAGCAGCGAATGTAGTAGTAGTATCCCCATGCACCAACACCAAATCCGGCTGTTCTTTCTGCAGAATTTCTTCTAGTCCTGCCAGCACACCGGAGGTAATGGTAGTTAAGGTCTGCCCATGCTTCATCAAGTTCAAATCATAATCAGGAACAATATCAAACAGTTGCAGTACCTGATCCAGCATTTCACGATGCTGCGCAGTCACTGCAACAATACTTTCTAAATGTTCGTTTTGCTCAATGGCTTTCACCACCGGCGCCATTTTGATTGCTTCCGGCCGTGTGCCAAATACACACATTACTTTTTTCATGTTTGTCATCTCAACTCATCTTTCACTGTTTGACTGTCAGTTGTTCTACAATCATACCGGCTTCACGGAAAAACTCCATAGCCCGTTCATCAGGATATGCACCATCAAACACAACACGCACCACTCCGGCATTGATGAGCATTTTCGCACACAATGAGCACGGTGCAGTGGTGCAGTACAAAGTACTGCCCTCGATAGCGATTCCCAGGTTTGCTGCCTGAATAATGGCATTCTGCTCTGCATGCAACGCTCTGCAAAGTTCATGACGCTCCCCGGAAGGTACCCCCAGCTGTTGACGCAAACAACCGATTTCACCACAATGCACCAATCCTTTTGGCGCACCATTGTAGCCGGTAGTCAAAATATGCTTGTCCTTCACCAAAATCGCGCCCACCTGACGACGCATGCAAGTAGAGCGCTTAGCTACTACATGCGTAATTTCCATAAAATAAGTGTCCCAGTCAGGACGTGTTAACAGTTCTGCCATATGAGTACACCTCTATACATAATATACTAGGCGTAATAAGTTTCAACATTCGTGAAATAGCGGTGATGGTATCCGCGTGAACGAATGTGAAAGCTTATTACGCCGCTGTTTAAATTTATTTTGCATTTTTGCCAAAGTAATGGCAAACTGCACCTGCTGCTGCAACCGGCACACCGATAAACGCACAGCACATTACCAAAGACAATAAAAATTCTAAGGATTCAATCATTATTTTCACTCCAACTCGTTATAAATTCTTACTATTTATTATGCATAAACTTGCTTTGATTGCAACTAAAAATTACATTCTTTCCGGTGCAGATACACCCAGCATAGTCAATACATTGCGCAGTGTAATACGTGCTGCATTTACCAGTACCAGACGTGCGTTGGTCAATACTGCATCATCTTCATTGATTACACGGCAGCTGTTATAGAAGCTGTGGAACAGTGTCGCCAATTCGGTAGCATAGCGAGCCATACGATATGGTTCCAGCTGCTCAGCCGCATATGCAATTTCAGTAGGCAGGTTTGCAATTTTACGAATCAATTCCAGTTCTGCTTCTTCTTTTAATACTGTCAGGTCACACTCTGCAGCTTTTGGTGCAGCTTTGCCTGTAGCTTTCAAGATACTGTTGATACGTGCATGGGCATACTGTACATAATATACAGGGTTGTCACTGCTCTGCTGTTTTGCCAGATCCAAGTCGAAGTCCAGGTGGCTGTCCGGATTGCGCATAATAAAGAAGTAACGAGCAGCATCTTTGCCAACGTCTTCGATCAGTTCCTGCAATGTTACATACTGACCGGTACGTTTAGACATACGCACCACTTCGCCATTCTGATACAAACGCACCAGCTGCATCAATAATACGGTCAAATCATCACCATTATAACCGATGGCATCCATAGAACGTTTCATACGAGCCACATGGCCGTGATGGTCTGCGCCCCAAATATTGATAACGCGTTTGAATCCGCGGTCATATTTATTTTTGTGATATGCAATATCGGCTGCAAAATAAGTAGGAATGCCGTTAGAACGAATCAGCACTTCGTCTTTTTCTTCACCAAATTCTGTAGTTTTCAACCAAATAGCACCGTCTTTTTCATAAGTCATACCCTTTTCAGTCAAAAGATCTACTACTTCTTGTACTGCACCACTTTCATGCAGTGTAGTTTCACTAAACCATACATCATATTCTACACCAAACGCCGCTAAGCCGCTTTTGATTGCTGCAATTTTTTCATCCAGTGCAGTCGCAATCATTTTTTCCTGACGTTCTGCTTCCGGCAGTTGCAAATAGCTATCCCCTACTGCATCCACAATGCGCTGTGCAGTGTCGATAATATCTTGACCATGATAGCCATTTTCAGGAATTTCACAACCTTCCTGACCTAACAGTTGACGATAACGCGCTTCTAAAGATAATCCCAGGTTTACAATTTGGTTGCCGGCGTCATTGATGTAGAATTCTTTGGTAACATCATAGCCTGCCATTTTCAGCAGATTTGCCAAGCTGTCGCCCAATGCACCGCCACGGGCATTGCCCATGTGCAGCAGCCCTGTAGGGTTGGCACTTACAAACTCAACCTGTACTTTTTCGCCTTTACCGATATCTACAAAACCGTAGGTTTCGTCCTGTGTTTCTACCATCGGCAGAATGTCATACAGCCAGTTTTGAGACAGATAGAAGTTGATAAAGCCCGGACCGGCAATTTCTACTTTCTCAATCAGTTTACTTTCTTTATTTAAAGAATCTACAATTGCTTGAGCAATATCTCTTGGTTTCATTTTTGCCTGTTTGGTCAACAGCATTGCTGCATTGGTCGCAAAGTCACCATGAGATTTGTCTTTAGGCACTTCCACGATAAACGCCGGCATTTCTGTAAAATCAAAACGGCCATCAGCCTTTGCCTGCAAAATGCCCTGTTCAATTTCCTTTCTTACCTGTTCGGTCACCTGTTCTACTAAGTTCATATTTTCAATCTCCTGTCTTTATCAGAATCATTTTATTGCAAAAATATTACTTACAAATTCGTAAATCATATTATTTTACCATAGTGTCAACAAGTTGCGCAACGATTATCCCTGTTTTTCTTGCTATCATTTTTTATTTCCGTGTTTTTTGTACCTTTCATGCAGAACCGGCATACCGTTTTTACTGATTTTATTATATACTTTATACTAAATCCGGGTATTCGTCATCACAACTTACATACAGCACATTACAGACAGGAGGAGTCACTATGATTTACGGCTATATGCGCGTCAGTACAGCAGCCCAATCCAAAGGCAACAGTTTAGAAGAACAAGAACGTCTTTTACGCAAAAATGGGGCTACCGAATTGTATCAAGATGCTTTCACCGGTACTCGTACCGATCGACCCAACTTCACCATCCTGCTCAATAAACTGCAGGAGGGTGACACACTGGTCATTACCAAACTGGACCGTTTCGCTCGCAATACAGCAGAAGGGCTCAATGTCATCCAGCATCTGTTAGAGCGAGGCGTAAAAGTCAACATTCTGAATATGGGTACCATCGACACCACCCATACCGGCAAACTGATTCTCACCGTTATGTTGGCATTTGCTGAGTTTGAACGTGACATGATTGTGCAGCGGACCACAGAAGGCAAAGCCATCGCCCGTACCAAAGACAATTATGTAGAAGGCAGACCTCCCAAATATGATGACGATACGGTAGAAGCAGCCCTAGCATTGCTAGAGCACTACAACTATCGAGAAGTGGCCTCCATTACCGGGATCAGCAAAAGTACATTGTATCGCCTGCACAATAAACAACGCAAACAGCAGAATCAGCACAATAACAAAGAATCGAATAAAGAAGTTTCTGACAATCCCTAATTGCTATCCAATCCGCAAAATGCTATAATGAGAGTTATGATATTACGAACTAAATAATTTTCTATAAAAAATTAACTATCAACGAACGCTTTAGGAGGCATGCAATTATGGCAAAAAAACAAAAAAACTCTGCTCCTGCAAAAGCTGCCGGAAAGAGTGCTAAGCAACTGAAACTTGGTGCAGCACTGATGATACCACTGATTCTGGTACTGGGTATTATCCCATTGGTAGTACATATGCAGCTGGTGCCACTTTCCGCTGAGGTACAGCCATTTTGGAAAGAGAACTATGCAACTGACTTTTTCTCTTACTACAAATCCAAACTATTGATTTTAACTGCGATTTATATGGTATGTGCATTTGCCTATTACAAATCACAAGGTTTGAAAGATACGATTTTCAAAGACAAATCCATGTACATTTATTTCGGCGCTACCGCAGTATTTGCACTGTTTGCAATCCTGTCCACACTGTTGGCTCAGTACAAAAGCGTAGCTATTTGGGGGGCTCCGGAACGTTGCGAGGGCATTGGTATGATTCTCATTTACGTGCTGATAATGCTATATGCACTGTGGGCTTATCTGCACAAGCCGGAATTTCGCTACATTTTGCTACCACTGGGCGTATTGACAGCAATCACAACATTTTTGGGTGTATTCCAATTCTTTGGCCACGACCTGTTCACCACAGAATTTGGTCAAGTATTTATCATTCCCGCCATGTATCGTGCACAAGGCACATTGCAGCTATTATTTGAACGAGGCAAAATTTACGGTACCATGTACCACTACAACTACATGGGCAGTTTCGGCGCAATGATGGTGCCATTATTCCTGGTACTGGCGTTGTTCTTGAAAGATCGGAAAGCAAAACTGTTCTGCGGTATCATGACCGTACTTTCTCTATTTTTACTGCTG
>JAFNVD010000035.1 GCA_017383785.1 Peptococcaceae bacterium
CAAAATAATCAAAAGACTGATATGCAAAAACACATATCAGTCTTTATTATATCTTATTTTGTACCATTAAGCAAGTCATCAGTTGTTGCGCATAGCCTCGATTGGACTCAGTTTCACTGCCCTATTGGCCGGATACACCCCGGCCAACAAACCAATCAAAATAGAGAACACAATGGCAAATACAGCCAGCCACCACGGGATTACCGAGATAGCACTGCCCTCTGCACCGATACCGCCCATAAAGCCAACGGCAAATTTGTTCAGCAAGAACGACAGCGTATAGCTGAATATCAGCCCAAAGATTCCGCCTAATAAGCCAATGAGCCCGGCCTCTGCCAAAAACATCATGCGAATGTCGTTAAATGTCGCACCAATCACCTTCATAATGGCAATCTCACGAGTGCGCTCATAAATAGACATGACCATGGTGTTGATGATGCCAATAGCCGCTACCAGCAGCGTAATGCTGCCAATGCCACCCAATACCAGCTGTACCGTTTGCATAGAATCCTCTACACCTTCCAGGCTTTCTGCAATAGAATAGCAGTTGTACCCCGAATCACGCAGACTCTGGCAAATTTCTTTTGTATATTTTACATCTTCAGTCACAATGGTAACTTCGTTGTAAATATCACGATTTTTATCTTTGCGCTGCTCTTTGGTTAAAGTTACTTTCTGAATATTCTGCATTACCGAAAGCGGCGCATATGCATAATAATTGTTTGGACTGTCTACCGGTGTTACACCTACCACCTGAAACGTCACTTTTTTTGATTTCTGTGTTTCATAATTGCGAAACTCGGCAGTCACCTTTTTGTTCAGCATTCCAAGAGATTTGTCATAAATCCTCTGGCGATATTCTTCATAAGTTTCATCCTCGTCGTACACCCAGCCGGTATTTGGGTCATAAAAACTGTCGCCAATCATACCGCCTACTACAATGGCATTCTGATCGCCGGCTTCCAAGAGCCGCCCCGAGGCCACCGCAATGCCCTTCTGCTCCATAGAGGCCGGGTCAATACCATACACCTCAAGCCAGCCTTCTTCTTTGCCATACTTGACGCCATTGGCCGACACACGCACCATAGGGATGACAGCGGTCACACCTTCGTACTGCTTAAATATCTCCAGTGCCTCATCATTGAGTGCTACAACTTTTGTATCATTATCGCCATAGGAATAACTCTGGTTTACCGTGATTTCATTCAGACTGCCCCATTGTTCGTACATTTTCTGCTGCGATTCCATCATGCCAATGCCCAGCGATACCATTACCACAATAGACGTGGTGCCGATCAGTACCCCCAGCATGGTCAGCACAGTACGACTCTTGCGGCGCATCAAATTCTTCGCCGCCATGGTGAGAATGTCTGTTTTAACCATCGATTAACTCCTCTTCCGCTTTTTCTTTTCGTTTACTTTTAAACAAGATTGCACCCTCAGCAATGGCTACAATCCCAATAATAATCGTTAACAAATTGGATTTCAGTTTTTCTGCAAATGTTGGTTCCGGTTCCGGCATTGGCATCACAGGTTCCATCATCGCGCTATAATCAATAGCCGGCCCGATTTCACTGCTGAACGGCTCGTCAATGATCACTTCCTGATTGTCACCATCGATATAGCTGATCCGGATATTCCCTGCCAGAATCCCTTCATTTTCCGGATAAATCATAGCAGAATATTCATCGGTATCCCCTACATTAAAGTTGCCGATATAATATACATTTTCCCCTTTGCCCGGAATATCACCATCCAGACTTACTTTAAAGTTGGTCAAGTTTACTTTCCCGATGTTTACAAACTCCATAGCAATGCTCAGCGGTTCTCCCACATTACCACTAGATTGTACATTGGTGCTGATGATATCCACTTTGCTTTCCTGGCCAACCGGAATATTTACATTATCCCCGGCTGTATATTTGGTGCCGTCGGTACCTTCATAGCTGATATTTACAGGCACAATGTATGTTTTAGCAGATGCATTTGGGTCAACATACATGTTAATATTTTTCACTGCCACTTCTTTGCCTTCAATGCGATCTAAATAGAACGTATTACTGCTGTTGACAGGAGAGAATACGGTACCGCCGGATACAGAGCCGCCGGCAGAAGAAGTTTCTGTCGGTACATCCAGCTGAATGGATACATTGTTTACCGGCAAGCTGTTGGTATTCTCAATATACAAAGACAAGGTTACATTATTCCCGGCCAACACTTTGGTAGGGTTTACTTTGTACTGTTTGATAATAACTTTTGGCTCACGGCCATTGACACTTTCATTCAGTGGCAGCGGCATATTCAACAATACCTCTTGTGGACGTTCCTGCCCATTGTATGTGATGGTAAAGAGCATTTCATTGTTTTTGCGGTCTTTGTTCAAAGACAGCTGATACTCTACCGCTACCTTCTGCTGCCCATTTACGGTATACAGCTGTTTGGTATTGGTCAGATCCCGTACAGAAATATTTTTGCTGCCGGTAGAACCGATTTCTGTACCGGATAATGTAGTCACTACATTATTGGCTTTTGCATCACTGATATTTTTCAGATGAATGGTGGCAGTAGTTTCGGTGACACCCTCAGTCACAGCAGGATTGAATGTCACATTTTCCACTACAAAGTTTGGCTCAGATAATGCATAAGATACTTCAAGCTCAAAACTGGTTGCTGTAGTATAGTTATCTATAGAGTTCCAATTTGAACACTCCAAAGTACAATTAATACGATATTTTGAACCGGCTGGCAATTCACGTGTATTCTCATTTACTTTCAAAGCAATAGAGAAAATTTTGGTTTCGCCGCCCTTTATCTCAGTTACCATGGTGTCATAAGTATCCCCATCTCCACCAACTACAGAAAAATTACTTAACGCTTTGCGTTCTTTATCTTCAGTGAACTTAAATTTAGTATTCATCGCAGGACCGGTACCCATGTTTTTCACAGTTACTTGAATTTCAAACTCCTGCCCTACCGCTACCTTATCAGGTGCTTCAATATTCTGAATAGTTAGCAACGGATTTATCCCTGTATCAATCAAATTTTCTCGTTGTGCATCAATTTTTTCTGCAATTTCTTCATCGGTCAGTTTATCTACGTCTACCGGCTGATTGGTTGCCCAGGCAGCACTAGGCAAAAAGCTCATCATACAAAACAAAATCAGCACCAGCAGTGCAATCAATTTATTTCCGTGTTTCATTCTACTTCCGTTCCCCTCTCTGTGTTCTCCGTTTCATCCTTCGCTTCTACAGCAACAATATTCTTTCTGTTATCCTCGATACTGATAATCTTGCCGTCCAACATATGCACAATGCGGTCTGCATACATGGCTACCTCTATATCATGGCTTACCATAATCAAAGTTTTGCCCTGCTCCCGCACAATCTTTTGCAAAAACTCTAAAATTTCAATGGTCGTACGGCTGTCCAGATTGCCCGTAGGCTCATCGGCAAAAATAATCTTAGGTTCACTC
>JAFNVD010000036.1 GCA_017383785.1 Peptococcaceae bacterium
CTCAAATGCTCTACCATTTCAGGGTACTGTGTTTTCAGGAACCGTACCCAGCCCGGACAGCAAGAGGTAAACAATGGCCAATCATACCAGTCGGTATGTTCAAACATATGCACCAGTTCAGATCCTTCTTCCATAATGGTAAGGTCCGCACTGAAGTTGGTATCAAATACATAGTCAAAGCCCAGTTTGCGCAATGCTGCAGCCATACGTTTTTCGGTAGCCAGTTCATCGGATAAGCCTAAAGCTTCGCCCCATGCTGTACGTACAGCAGGTGCTACCTGTACCACTGTGATGGTGTCAGGATCTGCAATGGCATTCAGCACTTTATCGGTATCGTCACGTTCTTTCAGAGCGCCTACCGGGCAATGGGTAATACACTGACCACACAATGCACATGCTGCAGTGTCGATGGTTTTGCCGTCTGCCAGGCCTACAGTGGTACGGCCACCGGTATTTACCACATCCCACACACGCATACCCTGTACTTTGTTGCACACCTGAATGCAGCGCATACATTTTACACAACGGGATTCGTCACGAATCAGCGGATATTCCTGATTCCATGTGATGTTTTTGATTTTTTTCGGATAGGAAATATTCATAATGCCCAAATCATTAGCGATTTTCTGCAGTACACAATTGCCGCTGCGTACACAGGTAGTACATTCACAATGATGCTGGGACAGAATCATTTCAGCATTGAGACGTCTTGCATTACGTACTTTTTCGGTATTGGTACGAATCACCATGCCATCTTCTGCTTTGGTGTTGCAGCTAGGCACCAGACGTGTCTGGCCTTCTACTTCTACGATACACAATCTGCATGCACCAATGTCATTGATTCCTTCTAAATAGCACAATGTAGGAATGGCAATCCCTGCATCTCTGGCAGCCTGCAGAATGGTAGTGCCTTCCGCAACATTCAATTGTTTGTTGTCAATGATGATAGAAATCATTACAGGCGCCCCCCTTTCAGACTAGCCAAACCATATTTATCACAACGCAGGCAGCGCAGTGCTTCCTGTTTTGCTTCTGCATCGGACAACCCAAATTCAATCATGGTGAAATCATTTTTGCGATCTGCCGCTTCCCGTTCTTTGGTATTGCAGCGACCACATGGTGTACGGTCGATGAGAGTTGGTTCCGGTACCGTTACGCCGAAATCCAATTCATGGGCAAAGCCTAGATATTCATCAATATTTGCCGCAGCCACTTTCCCTGCCGCAATGGCACGAATCACTGTTGCAGGTCCTGTTACGCAGTCCCCGCCGGAGAATACGCCATCTACATTTTCGATAATGGTGTCATCCCCTGCTACGATAGTACCCCATTTGCATGGAATACCGTTTTCCGCAAAGTATTCAGACTGAATATTCTGACCAATGGCTACAACTACAATGTCGCATTCCAGTTCCATAATCGGAGCCGGTGCATCTACAGGAGATGGTCTGCCGCTGCGGTCAATGGCACCTGCCATCTGTGGACGCAGACACATAGCCACACAATTATTGTTTTCGTCAACTTTCACACGATCCGGTGCATACATTTCCAGTACTTCGCAGCCTTCTGCGATTGCACCTTCCACTTCTTCCGGCAGTGCTGTCATATCGGATTTTCTTCTACGATATGCAATATATACATTTTCTGCACCCAAACGTACAGAAGAACGGGCTACGTCCATAGCTACGTTGCCGCCGCCTACTACCACTACTCGTTTGCCTTTGAAATCAGGTGGATTGTTTTCACCAATCAGACGCAGCATTTCTACTGCACTCATAACACCGTTGGCATTTTCGCCTTCGATGCGCAGTTTTTTATCAGTATGAGCACCGATAGACAGATACACTGCATCATACTGTGCTTTCAGTTCATCCAATGTGATATCGGTACCTACATTTACGTTGTATTTTACTTCAACGCCGGTAGATAAAATATGATTCAAATCTTCGTCTAGACGTTCACGAGGCAAACGATAACTTGGAATGCCATAGCGAATCATACCACCCAAAGCACCTAATCGTTCAAATACAGTTACCTGGTGCCCCATGAGCTGCAGATAATAAGCCGCTGTCATACCGCTTGGCCCGCCGCCTACGATCGCGATTGTTTTACCGGTAGACGGTGCATTCGCCGGAGCCGGTACTTCTTCTGCATGATCTACTGCATAGCGTTTTAATGCACGAATATTGATGGCATCGTCCACCATATTGCGTCTGCAATCGTGTTCACAAGGGTGTTCACACACAAATGCACATGCAGTTGGGAATGGATTGTCCTTACGAATGAGCTGTACCGCATCACCATAACGACCTTCCCCTACCAGTGCAATATAGCCCGGAATATCAACTTTTGCCGGGCAGAAGGATACACAAGGAATGCTCTGACGCAAATTGCCCAGGCATCTGCCCTCTTTGATATGTGCTGTGAAATCATCTTTAAAATCTTTTACACTGTTCAATGCCATACGTGCTGCTTCATAGCCAATGGCACAATCGGCAGTGAGATAAATACTTTCTGCTGTTTTTTCAATTAAAGTCAATGTTTGCATTGTTGCTGTGCCGTCCAGTACGTCTTCCATCAGCTGTACCAGCTGTCCTAACCCAATACGGCAAGGCACACATTTCCCACAACTCTGACTATGTGCCAGACGCAAAAATGCCTGAGCACTTTCTACCGGGCACAACCCATTTGGATTGGCTGCCAGACGATTGGCCAGTTTGGCATACAATGCATCAATGGCTTCCTGCCCTTTCTGTGCAGAGTCTAAATACATTCTGCTCATAATACTCCTCCTATGATACATACTTGTGTCAATTGTACCGAAAAAACAGACATTTGTCTACTGAAATATGCTAAGAATATATTTCACAATGTTTTACACAATCATGCGTTGACGGATCATTTGATTCTTTTTGGCTCGGATACCATCACCTTCGCCTGGCAAAGAATCAAATATCCGACACCGCATGCATTAGACGATAACAATAAATATACAAAAAGCCACAACAATTTTCTGCAGTGTCGAGATTGACATGGACAAATGCGAGTTTTTGTCTGATATGCTGTGGACGCAGTCCATAAGCATAAGACAATACGAGCGGATGTCCAGGGAACGAGGGTTTGCAGAAATTTCGTTGTGGCTTCTAAGCACTCTAATTCAATTGTATAATCGTAGAATGTTTCACGTGAAACATTTCAGTGTGATGCAATCATTTATCTTTATTCATCACCACATAGGCAATGACAATACCGCCAATGAGGATTGCACCTATGCTCAGCACGGCTACCATGGAAAACATCATCGCTTAGCCCTCCTGAGTTTGTGTATCTTCAGGTGCGTATGTTTCGTCTATTTCAACATCGTGAATCACTTCATCGGTATTATTTCCCATCGGCTGTTCTTCCACTACTGTTTGATCTATATTTGTTTGGTCTGTGTTATCGGACACATTACCGGCTGCGGCATCCTGCTGTGCTTGTGTAAAGCTGTCGTCCAGCACCACGGTATCCTGTGGTGTTTCCTCTGAAGGTGGCTCTACAGGCTGAGGCTGTGCTTGAGGTTCTTGTTTAGGTACGATCTGTTCCGGTGTCACTTCTTCTAAGATATA
>JAFNVD010000037.1 GCA_017383785.1 Peptococcaceae bacterium
GGAGCAGAAAGGCAAATGCCTTCTTTGCCGCAAAGCCATTCCTGATTGGCAGACAACGTAAACCCCAAAGCTTTTATATAGAAATCGGCCAACCGTTTGTAATCTTTGGCTCCAATCTGTACATATGCGAATTTTGTAGTAGTCATTGTATCACCTCATAATATAGAATCTTTCAATTTATTCTAACAAAGAGCAGAAACACACGTCAAATATGGCTTCCCTATGGCATGATATAGAAAAGTATATAGTGATTAAAAAATATTTTCAAAATTTTAGCAGGATTTCTGATACCGAATGCATAATATAATGTGAGAGAAACAGTTTATTCCAAATTTTCTGTTTCATATACAGTTATTTAGGGTAAGTATGGGTAGAATGGTACTGTATTTTATTATGAATGCAAGTGTTTTTTCTTGACAATTACGAAAAACAACATATAATATAGTGTTATTCCATCTGATATGGAGGTGGCAGCGAAATGAAGTTTAATTTAATCAATAAAGATAAATTGCAAATCATTATCAGCGAGGAAGATTTAAAAGATCGTAAACTGGAACGTATGGATTTTATGCCGCATCAGCCTGAGGCACAACAGCTTTTGCATGATATTTTGGAAGAAGCCCGTGAGGCTTGTGGCTTTGATGTAGGGAACAATGCACAGCTTATGATTGAAGCATTTCCTATGACCAGCAAAGGGATTTTGATTACTGTTACAAAACTGGGTGAGGGCTCTCCATTCCACATTCCGGGTATGGAGCAGATTCAGCAATTCGGTCAGGCATTGATGCAGGATATGATGCAGGAAGAGGAAGAACTGCCTGAGTTAGATGCTACAGAGGGTGTATTCTGTTTTGAATCTTTAGAAGATGCGATCCAAGTTTCTCATCTGCTGTTTGATGTGCATTATGATGGTGACAGCCAATTGCTGCGTTACAAAGATAAATACTATCTGGCAATTATGGAATATGAATGGTTGACGGAGTATGGTCTGGGGCTGTTGGGTGAATACGGTACCCCTGTTACTACTTCGATTGCTTTTTTCCGTGAGCATGGTGAACTGGTAATGGAGCATAAAGCATTAGATATCTTATCCAAATTGTAATTGTCTAAGAGCAGTTGCAACATTTGACTGCTCTTTTTTGCATTCTGAATTTTATGGAATGGGTGTGACAGAATATATGACAGAAGAAATTTATTGGGCCGCACTGCATAAAATATGGGAAAACAAGCAAAATAGTGGCCGTATCCTTCGCGAATTGCTGCAGCATACAACGGGTGAGTTTTTGTGGAAAGCATCCGCACTGACATTGGATCAGCATCTACCCGATTTGCCGGCAGAATATAAACAAGCATTGCTGTTTGAACGCAGACGTTACGATTTGAACAAAATAGAGGCGTATATCCAAAAGAATCAAATTCACATCCTGTTATTTCATGATGCTCTGTATCCGTCTTTACTCAAAGAAATTCACCAGCCACCGGCAATTCTCTATTATAAAGGTAAGTTTATCAACGAGCCTCTGCAAATCGGTATGGTAGGGAGTCGCAATGCTGATGGTTATGGTTTGCGAGCGGCTGAAACAATCGGTGCTCAGTTTAGTCAAGCCAATGTGCCTGTCGTAAGCGGCTTGGCCAAAGGGATTGACGCAGCAGCGCATAAAGGTGCTATTACACACCAAGGCGGTACCATTGCTGTACAAGGCTGTGGAATTGATCAGGTATATCCAAAGGAAAATAAAAAACTGGCTGAGGAAATTCTTGCCCATGAAAAGGGATGTATCCTGACAGAGTTCCCGATTGGCAGTGAACCGGCAGCATGGCATTTTCCTATGCGCAACCGTATTATCAGCGGTTTATCGCAAGGGGTAGTCATTGTACAGGCGGCACGCAAAAGCGGTGCTTATATTACAGTAGAAACTGCATTGGAGCAGGGTCGAGATGTATTTGCCGTACCGGGGGAGCTCTACAATCCATTATCGGAAGGACCGCATCAGCTTTTAAAAGAAGGGGCGCAAATGATTACTTGTGCCGAGGATGTATTGGCTTCTTACGGTATTCATAAAGAAGCTAAAAAGAAAAGCAGAAAATCAAATAAAAGTGAAGCGAAAAATGAAAACAACGCCAAACCGGAGGAACAACAAATGACATTGTTCCAAGCACCGCCTACTCCTGATGTACCTTTAACATCGGAAGAGGAACGGGTATTGGGTCTGTTTACCACAGAACCTCTCAGTATTGAGGAGGCAGCGTATTTAGCAAAACTGCCTATGTCCGAATTGATGGCAATCCTCAGTATGCTGGAGCTATATGGCTTGATTGAACCAATGGTTGGCAGAAAATATATCAGAATAGGTTGAGGTGTTTCGATTGGGAAAAACACTGGTCATCGTGGAGTCGCCATCTAAAGCGAAAACCATCGAGAAATTTTTAGGAAAAAACAAATACGAGGTATTGGCTTCTGTGGGGCATGTGCGTGACCTGCCAAAAAGCCAATTGGGTATTGATGTAGAAAATGATTTTGCCATGAAATATATTACTATTCGCGGCAAAGGGGATAAAATCAAAGAATTAAAAAAAGCTGCTTCCAAGGCAGACAATGTACTTTTGGCACCCGACCCGGACCGTGAAGGGGAAGCCATTGCATGGCATTTGATGGAGACATTGAAAATTGACCCAGAAAGTGCTTGCCGTATCGAATTTAATGAAATCACCAAAGATGCAGTAAAAAATGCAGTAAAACAGCCTCGTCAAATTGCCTACAATCGTGTTAATTCACAACAGGCACGTCGTGTACTGGATCGTTTTATCGGGTATCAGTTAAGTCCGTTATTATGGCGCAAAGTCAAAAAAGGCCTTAGTGCAGGACGTGTGCAGTCTGTAACGGTTCGTCTGATTTGTGAGCGTGAAGAGGAAATCAACAGCTTTATTCCGGAAGAATACTGGACTTTAGACAATGAATTTGCTGCCGATAAAGGCAAATTGGTTGCCAAACTTTCTAAAATTGACGGCAAAAAGGCAGAAATTCATTCTGAAGCAGAAATGCAAGTTGTATTAGATGCATTAAAAGACGCACAATATACAGTTGCAGATGTAAAAGTTCAGAAAAAATCCAAAAATCCAAGTGCTCCGTTTATCACCAGTACATTGCAGCAGGATGCATATCGCAAATTAAACTTTGTGGCAAAACGCACTATGCGTACCGCACAACAGCTGTATGAAGGTATTTCCCTGGGGAAAGCCGGCACATTGGGTTTGATTACTTATATGCGTACAGACTCTACCCGTATTTCTGATGTAGCCAAAGCCGATACTGCAGCATTTATTAAGGAACACTACGGTGAGGCGTATTTGCCAAAGGTACAGAAAGAATATAAGAACAAAAACAATGCACAGAATGCCCATGAGGCTATTCGTCCAACCTATGTAGATAAAACACCGGAATCAGTAAAACAATATCTGACTCCGGATCAGTATAAATTGTACAAACTGATTTGGGAACGTTTTGTAGCCAGTCAAATGGCTCCGGCGCAGTTAGAAAAAACCACTGTTCTGGTACGTGCAGGTAAGTATGACTTTACTGCTAACGGTACCGTGGTTACATTCAACGGCTACAAAGAAGTGTATGAAGCACCTAGCGATGAACAAGATGACAACCAGAAACTGGCCAAAGTAGAAGTAGGCGAAACTCTTTCCAGCAAAAAATTGCTGCCAAAACAGCATTTTACTCAGCCGCCGGCAAGATACACCGAGGCAAGTCTGATTAAGACACTGGAAGAATTGGGGATTGGTCGTCCAAGTACCTATGCTGCCACCATCGATACAATTTTGGCCCGCAGTTATGTAGTACGTGAAGCCAAACAGTTCTATCCAACAGAGCTTGGCACTATTGTAGTAGAGTTGTTAAAAGAACATTTCCCGGATATCGTCAATGTAGATTTTACTGCAGATATGGAAACCAAACTGGATGGCATCGAAGAAGGGGAACACTACTGGAAAGATGTCGTACGTGATTTCTATGAGCCATTTGCCAAAGATTTGGCACTTGCCGAAGAAAAAATCGGCAAAATCAAAATTGAGGACGAAGTGACCGATGAAATCTGCGAAAAATGCGGACGCAATATGGTCATCAAAATCGGACGTTTTGGTAAATTCTTGGCTTGTCCGGGGTTCCCATCTTGCAGCAATGCAAAACCATTGTTAGAAAAAATAGATGTACCATGTCCAAATTGTGCAGATGGGGAAGTAGTGCTCCGTCGCAGCAAAAAAGGCCGTACATTCTATGGGTGCAGCCATTACCCGGAATGCGATTTCGTAAGCTGGGATAAGCCAACAGGCAAACGCTGCCCACAGTGTGACAGTATTATGGTAGAACGAAAAGGGAAAAACGGTAAATTGATTATATGCAGTAACAAGGAGTGTAACTATGAGCCAGAACAACAGCCAAACAATGGAGACGAACATGAAGAAAGTTAATATTATCGGGGCAGGCTTGGCAGGGTCCGAAGCGGCTTGGCAGTTGGTACAGCGCGGGATTCCGGTGCGTTTATATGAAATGCGTCCGAAAAAATATTCCCCGGCTCATCATACCAACAACTTTGGAGAGCTGGTATGCAGCAATTCTTTGCGTGCCAACAATATTGAAAATGCAGTTGGTCTGTTAAAAGAAGAACTGCGCCGTATGGATTCTCTGATTATGCATTGTGCTGATGACAATCAGGTACCGGCCGGCGGTGCTTTGGCAGTAGACCGTGAAAAGTTTTCTGCACAGATTACCAAAACTCTGACCGAGCATCCATTGGTAGAAGTGATTTACGAAGAAGTGACCCAAATTCCGGAAGATGAGATTACTATCATTGCAACCGGTCCATTGACAGAAGGTGCTATGGCTGAGTATGTAAAAAATGCAACATCTCAAGATGATTTGTATTTCTATGATGCAGCGGCACCGATTGTAACGGCAGATTCTATCAACTATGACAAAGCATTTTGGGCTTCTCGTTATGACAAAGGGGATGCAGATTATCTCAATTGTCCAATGACAGAGGAAGAATACAACGCTTTTTATGATGCGCTGACAAGTGCAGAAGTCATCGAAACGAAAGAATTTGAGAAAGCGAAATTCTTTGAAGGCTGTATGCCAATTGAAGCAATGGCAAGCAGAGGTCGCCAGACATTGTTGTTTGGACCGATGAAACCGGTAGGGCTTATTGATCATCGCTACGAAGAAAAAGAGTTTTATGCTGTAGTGCAGTTGCGTAAAGATAATCTGGAAGGTACGCTGTTTAATATCGTTGGCTTCCAGTCTCGTATGAAATGGGGCGAACAAAAACGGGTATTGCAGATGATTCCGGGTCTAGAAAATGCTGAAATTGTTCGTTATTGTGTAATGCATCGCAATACGTTTGTCAATGCACCTGTATCGTTAGAAGCAACCAATCGTATTAAAAGTAAAGACCGTGTATTCTTGGCAGGTCAGATTACCGGCGTAGAAGGTTATGTAGAATCTACCGCCAGCGGCTTGGTGGCAGGGATTAATGCTGCCCGCATGTATCAGGAACAGGAACTAATCACTTTCCCTGTGACTACAGCTATCGGCGGCTTAATGAACTATATTGTTACCGCTGACAGCAAAAGCTTCCAGCCAATGAACGTAAACTTCAGCCTTATTCCACCACTGGAAGGCAAAAAAATCCGCA
>JAFNVD010000038.1 GCA_017383785.1 Peptococcaceae bacterium
CCCTTCGTCCACAATCATACGGCCGGTGGCCTTGAAGATGTCTTTCTGATTGTCCAGGGTGATTTCCAGTTTGGTTTCATCATAGACCTTCTTATCGGACAATGCCACAATCATACGAATCATGACCAGTTTCAGCACATTGTTTTCTCTCAAAGTTAATTTTTGTGGCTGATACTGATGAATATTATTGGTTACGATAATGGCATGGTGATCGCTTACCTTGCTATCATTGATAATTCGTTTGTCCAGTGGCAATTTCTTCGATGCAATTTTCTGGATGAATGGTACGCTTTCCGGATATACAGAAGCAATCTTTTTGAGCAACTGTGGAATCTGTGCTTTCATATCAGTAGTGAGATATCGGCTATCGGTACGAGGATAGGTAATGAGTTTGTGTTTTTCGTACAAGCTTTGGGCGATACTCAATGTTTCCTGTGCTGTATAGCCGAATCGGCGATTGGCTTCACGCTGTAATTCAGTCAGGTCAAAGAGCAGAGGACGATCTTCCGTTTTCCGTGCAGTATCCAGTTTGGTAACAGTACCGTTCATACCGGTCAGTTCACGCTGCAGTTTTTCTGCTTGTGGCTTTTCGTCTATGCGATTGACATTGCCTCTGTGCCACAATGCTCTCAGTGTACCGAAGATCCCCTGCAGCTGATAGTATGGTGCCGCCTGGAAATTGTCGATGGCCTGCTGTCGTTCCACAATCAGTGCTAGTGTAGGGGTTTGTACACGGCCTACGGTAAGTTTGGTGCCATAGCGAATGGTAAACAATCTGGTAAAGTTGATGCCTACCAGCCAATCGGCTTCACTGCGACAACGAGCGCTTTGATACAAGCGTTGATATTGGCTGTTATCTTTCAATGAAGCAAAACCGTCGCGAATGGCTTCGTCGGTCATAGAGCTAATCCACAATCGCTGCACTTTGCAATCTTTTGGTGGAGTTGACAGATGCAATACGTATTCAAATATGAGCTGCCCTTCACGCCCGGCGTCGGTAGCACAGATGATTTCACTGCTTTTGCCAATCAAACTTTGTACAATTTGAAATTGGCTTTTGGTAGAAGGTAAAACTTCGTGTTGAAATACTTCCGGCATAATCGGCAACGTATCCATACTCCAGCGCTTTAACCGCTCGTCATAGCTTTCCGGATCGGCCAGCTGAACCAAATGCCCGATGCACCAGGTAACCTGATAACCGTTTCCTTCTAAATATCCGTTTTTCTTTTGCTTTGCCCCCAGTACGTTGGCAATATCGCGTGCAACGCTGGGTTTTTCGGCAATGACTAATTTCATATAGAACATCCTTTGTATTGGATTTGTGATAATGTTTGTAATTGATAGAATCGTTTTTCGTGTAGTAGTTATTGTATCATAAAATACAACGGTTTGACATGTGTATACAGCATATTTTTATAAAATTCCTGTTGTACTCAATGGTTTTATGGTATACTGAAAAAAACATCCTAGTGGAGGAATGGGTATGACTGTTCAAAATATAGAGTTTAGCAAGTTGCAAGGTACAGGGAATGATTTTGTGGTACTGGATTGTGCAGCACATCCTGAATATTTAGAGTTTGCATTAAATCCTGTATATGCAGCTAAAATGTGTGACCGTCATTATGGCATCGGTGCCGATGGCTTGGTATTGGTATTGCCATCTAATATTGCCGATACACAAATGCGCATTATCAATAGCGATGGCAGCGAAGCAGAAATGTGTGGCAATGGTATTCGTTGCTTTGCTCGTTTTGTGTATGAACAAGGTATAGTACAAAAAGAGACCATGACAGTAGAAACCTTAGCCGGTGTACTGGTGCCGCGCATGATATTAGATGCTGATGGCAGCGTGATGGGCGTAGAAGTAGATATGGGCGAACCGATTCTGGATTGTGCCGGTGTACCGATGATTGGAGAAGGACAGGCCATCAGTGTACCGATTTTGGTAGAAGGTACAGAATTTATCATTACAGCGGTTGGCATGGGCAACCCGCATTGCGTTACTTTTGTGGACGACTTGAGTACATTTCCGATTGAGCATTGGGGGCCGCGCATGGAAGTACACGAGGCATTCCCACGCAAAACCAATGTGGAATATGTACAGGTTTATAACGAAGGTGAAGTCAGAATGCGTGTGTGGGAGCGAGGTGCCTCGGTGACCATGGCCTGTGGTACCGGCAGTTGTGCCACTGTAGTAGCCTGTATGTTAAATGGCAAGACAAGCCGCGATGTGCTGGTGCATTTGGATGGCGGAGATTTGCGGATTCGCTGGGATGAAGAAAGCAACCATTTGTATATGACCGGCCCTGCGGAAAATGTGTTTACCGGCAGTTATCCTTGGGAGGTGTGAGTCCTGTGAATCATACGATACAGCCTGAAAAACAAAAACTGAATGTAGAATTGTTTGGGCAAAAATATACCTTCCGTGCAGAAGCGGATGAGCGTCAAAAACTTTTGGATATTGCCGGCCATGTGGATTATATGATGCACAAAATCGGTGACAATCAGCCTAAACTGGACTATCGTGATGTAGCGGTATTGGCCGCTATGAATATTGCAGAAGAATATTATCAATTACAGCAGGATTATCAAGCACTTATTGATATGATTGATGAAGAAAAATAAGATGAAAAATTATTTTTATATCATCATTTTACTCTAGAGTTTCTAGATGTTCCGTGCTATACTAATGACTATTGAGTAAAACTATAGAATTTTGAAATGGAGCGTTCGATACCATGAGAATTAAAGAACAGATTGTTGCAACTTTACGCAAAAATGAAGTTGTACACGAAGAATTTAAACTTGGTGTAAGCTTTGGCCATGTACTGGTAAACCGTGCCGATATGACAGCAGTGCCATTCGATGGTGAAACCGGCATTGAAAGCTTATTAGAATACCTGACCCGTGGTGAATGGGAAGGTCTGTACGAAGAGGATTTCCTGATTGGTGCACAGAAAGGTGCTGTGACTGTACTGCTGGGCGCAGGTGGTCAGATTGAATTCCATCATGCAAAAACAGCAAGTCTGAAAGAAATCGACAAAGCATACTTAGAATTCCTGCAGGAACTGGGCAGCGAATTAGAAGAAAGAAATCAGTTAATGCTGTCTGTTGGTTATCAGCCTGCAAGCAAAGCAAGCGATATCGAAACCGTACCAATGGTAAAAGCAAAACTGATGGCAGAAGCACTGAAAGACGATGCTGCAGCACTGCAGACATTAAAAGGTCGTGCAAAAACAGTTATTACACTGGACTATGCACACAATGATGACTTTGAGAAAAAATATCGTGTAGTACACACTTTAGCACCTGTATTCGCAGCACTGCTGGATAATATGCCGGTAGTAGATGGCGAAGAGTATGCAGGTTTTGTAGCAGGTCTGGATATGAACGACCGTATGGAAACTGCATTGGCTAAAGTAGACAACGTAATGAGTGCTCACAGCTTTAAATATGCACAGTATGCAAACATTACAGGCAATGCACCTGCTATTGCTATTGAAGAAAACGGTGCAATCGTAGCATGTGCAAAATCCAACGAAGAAGCTTATGAAAATGTAACTGTGACCGATGACCATGCAATTGCTGCATTGGATATGATGCTGACCGAAGTAAGAGGTACAGCAAACGGTTTGGAACTGCATTTCGTAGATGCACTGCCATATCCTCTGAACATGGCTTATGTAGCTATGATTAAAGGTTTGGTTTACAATGTAGACAACCTGAATGCACTGCAGGATTTCATCTCTGCTATGACTGCAGAAAACAGAGAAAACGTACGTCCATCTGCAAAAGCACAGGGCTTAAATGCACCTTATGCAGAAGGTACTCTGCGTGAAATCGCAAAAGACATGTATTTCATGGCAACCCCTCAGCTGCCGGAAGAAGAACAGCACTATACACAGCCATTAGATGCGATCATCTTCAAAGAAATTTGTCCAAAAGACATTACCAAACGCCAGCTGAAAGCAATGCAGGGCTAATTGAAAATATCATAAATAATAAAGAGACCTCCTGTCCAATTTGGGCAGGAGGTCTTTGCATTGAATAAGTAAGTTTTACAAAGAAGTTTTGTGATAAATAAACTTTTAGTTTATTAGTATGAAATCGAAAAATGATGTATAATTTTCTTTAGAAAAATAAAGGAGCGATATTCACATGGAGATAATGAAAAAAGATGGAAACTTTTATCTGAAACTTATTATAGTGGTGGCTTTTATGTTTGGATTTCGTTTTATTCCGCCTATTAGTGTATTAACTGTTCAAGGAATGGAAATTATCGGGATTTTGATTGGCTTAATCATAGCATGGGCATGGGATTCTAAATGCACCTCGTGGTCTTCGCTATTAGCGTTATTTGCTTTAAGCACAACTTCTTACGGCGATTTGAACAAAGTTGTTTCAATGTCATTTGGTTCGACAACGTTAGTAATGATAATTGTTACAGGTTTGATTATTGGTGCCCTTGTTGATGCAGAGATAGATAATTATCTAATTAAGAAAATTATGACGATGAAATGGGCTCAAGGAAAGCCATGGGCGTTAACATTTTTACTAATCTTTGGTCCGTATGTGTTGGCATTTTTTATTAC
>JAFNVD010000039.1 GCA_017383785.1 Peptococcaceae bacterium
GCGTATGATTTTCCGTGTGACCATCGTGGAAAAACCAAAAGAACGTACAGACATCCTGAATGCGTCCCATGGCGATGAAGCACAGGTAAAACAGCCAAAAGTAAACAAAGACAAAGTAGGTCGTAACGATCCATGTCCGTGTGGATCGGGCAAGAAATACAAACATTGCTGTGGCAAGTGAGGAACGTGTTAAATTTGCGTATAACTGCGTTATTTTTGAAACGATTTGCTCGCATACGTTATGTATAGCCTCGCTTCACCGTTTCAAAAGCCGCCTTGTTCTACGCAAATTTTCCGACGTTCTTGATGTAGGGGGCGACGACTCAGCGACCCTTATGGGTTATTCGTAAATAATGTGAATTATAAATCTAAAAATACCGTTTTAAGGATGTGATTTTTGTGGATTTTGAAGTAAAAAAACAGCTAGAAGCTGCAAGAAGAATTCTCGAAGATTTGAGGGAGTCTCTTTGACTTTGCCGGCAGACTGGCACAGATTGCAGAATTAGAAGAAATTACAGCACAGCCGGGTTTCTGGGATAAACCGGATGAAGCACAGCAGGTAATGCAGAAAATCAATGGGCTGCGCAGTAAAATAGATCAGTTCAACAGTGTACAAACTTTGCTGGAAGATGCGGAAACATTGTATGAAATGTTCCGCGAAATGGGCGATGACGAAGAACTACTGAAAGAAACAGCAGAGGCTGCCGACAAAGCTACAGAAGCATTGGAAAAAATGGAACTGGAAACATTGTTAAACGGCAAATATGACCGCAACAATGCTATCATTTCCATTCACCCGGGTGCAGGCGGCACCGAGTCTCAGGACTGGGCCGATATGCTATATCGTATGTATGTACACTGGGCAGAAAAGAATGGCTATATCGTAAACTTGCTGGATTATCTGGCAGGGGAAGAAGCAGGGATTAAGAGCGTTACACTGCTCATAAAAGGCGAAAACGCATTTGGCTATCTGAAAGCAGAAAAAGGTGTGCACCGTTTGGTACGTATTTCTCCATTTGACTCCGCCGGCCGTCGTCATACTTCTTTTACTGCAGTAGAAGTAATGCCTGAAGTAGAACACGACAATGACATTCAGATTGATGAAAAAGACCTGAAAGTGGATACTTATCGTTCTACCGGTGCAGGTGGTCAGCACATCAACACTACTGACTCTGCTGTACGTATTACTCATATGCCTACCGGTATTGTGGTACAGTGTCAGAGCGAACGTTCTCAGATTCAGAACCGTGCTACCTGTATGAAAATGCTGACCAGTAAACTGGTTGAACTGAAAATTAAAGAACACGAAGAAGAAATGGCTGCACTGCAGGGTGAACAGCAGGATATCGGCTGGGGTAGCCAGATTCGTTCCTATGTATTCCACCCATATAGTATGGCCAAAGACCATCGTACCAATATCGAAAAAGGTAATATTCAGGCAGTTATGGATGGCGATATCAATGACTTCATCCAAGGTTATCTAAAACAGATGGCAGCACGTTCTATTCAGAAACAGTAATATTTTTTACAAAGTACCGGAGAGGTTGAATTCTCTTTCCGGTACTTTTCTTTTATGAAAGTCTAGGTTATAATAAATCAGTTACTACGTAATCTATTGAGCAAGCTATTATGAAATGAACAAGGCAGAGGAACATTATGCATATTCAGTTATCAGATCATTTTACATATCAAAAACTGCTGCGATTTACCTTCCCATCTATCATGATGATGATATTCACATCTATTTATGGTGTGGTGGACGGTTTCTTTGTGTCAAACTTCGTAGGTAAAACACCATTTGCTGCATTGAACTTTATCTTCCCGTTTATAATGCTACTGAGTGCGGTTGGTTTTATGTTTGGTGCCGGGGGCAGTGCTTTGGTAGCCAAAAATATGGGAGAAGGCAAAATGGAATTGGCTAATCGCCGATTTTCTTTTCTGGTGTATTTCACCATTGCCAGTGGTATTGTCATTGCAGTCTTGGGCATATTGTTTGTACGCCCGGTGGCAGCTTGGCTGGGTGCCGAAGGGGAACTCTTAGAGTATTGTGTACTGTATGGGCGCATTTTGCTGGCTGCGATGCCAGCGTTTATGCTACAGACCGAGTTTCAAACATTTTTTGTGACAGCAGAAAAACCTGAACTTGGATTCAAAATTACTGTGGCAGCTGGTATTGCTAATATGGTACTGGATTGGCTGTTGGTAGCAGTATTCCCGTTTGGTCTGGCAGGTGCAGCGTGGGCAACAGCGCTTAGTCAGGTGGTAGGCGGTATCTTGCCGCTTATCTATTTTGCCCGTCCAAATGATAGTTTGCTGCACTTAGGACCTGCTTCCTTTGATGGTTTTGCTTTATGGCGTACCTGTACCAATGGAGTGTCGGAACTGGTAAGCAATATCTCTATGTCACTGGTAGGGCTATTGTTCAATGTACAGTTGATGGCTTATGCCGGAGAAAACGGTGTGGCTGCTTATGGCGTAATCATGTACATTGACTTTATCTTTTTGGCGGCATTCATCGGTTATGCGATGGGGACAGCACCGGTCATTAGCTATCATTTTGGTGCAGAAAACCATACAGAACTGAAAAGCCTTTTGCGTAAAAGTCTGATAATCCTGCTAATATCATCTGTTGGGATGTTTGTGTTTGCCGAAGCTGCAGCACGGCCGCTGGCGTTGATATTTGCCAGTTATGATCCGACATTGCTGGACATTACTGTACATGGTTTCCGTATTTACTCTATTTCCTTTTTGTTTGTGGGATTCACCATATTCGGCTCATCCTTCTTTACTGCGCTCAACAATGGGCTGGTGTCAGCAATTATTTCCTTTGTGCGTACAATGATTTTTGAAGTCGTATTAGTACTGGCACTTCCTGTATTGTGGGATATCGACGGCATCTGGTGGGCAGTGGTAATCGCTCGCGGTTTGTCGATTTTGCTGACCTTTGGTTTTATACTGGGCAATCGAAAAAAATATCAGTATTAATTAACGCCGGCGATTTGTCGGCGTTCTTTTCATTTGCTTTTGGTAGGAATTTGTGGTACACTCTATTCATCGAATTTTATGTAAAAGGCGGCGTAATGATATGAATATTACTAATGATATTTTTTATGTTGGGGTCAATGACCATCATGTAGATTTGTTTGAAGGACAATATATTGTACCGAATGGTATGGCATATAATTCTTATGTAATCAAAGATGAAAAAATTGCAGTTATGGATACTGTGGCAGACGGCTTTGAGCAAGAATGGCTAGGTAATATCA
>JAFNVD010000040.1 GCA_017383785.1 Peptococcaceae bacterium
CTCGGCCTGATTGCGCGCCCAACGGTCAATTTCCAACAGATGCGCAAAACTTTCGGCTTCCACCGGATTATGGGCTTCTACTACCCACTGTACCAGTGCAGGAATATCCATAAAACCGATTTGTTCTTTTAAGAACGCTGCCACCGCAATTTCGTTGGCACCGTTTAATACTGCAGGTGCAGATTTACCTGTACGGCCTGCCTCAAATGCCAAGGCCAATGCAGGGAATTTATCATAGTCAGGATGGAAAAACTCCAAGCCCGCCAACTGTGTGAAATCCAATTTAGGAAATGGATTAGCCGCACGTTCCGGCCAGGTCAGCGCATACTGGATTGGAATACGCATATCTGCTTTCCCCAAATGGGCCAATACGGTACCATCGCCATATTCCACCATAGAATGAATGATGCTTTGTGGATGCACCAATACCTGAATATTGTCATAATCCACACCAAACAACCAATTGGCTTCAATCACTTCCAAGCCTTTATTCATCAATGTAGCAGAGTCAATGGTAATTTTCTGCCCCATACTCCAGTTTGGATGTTTTAATGCCTGCGCAGGTGTTACCTGATACAATGCTTCTTTGTCCCAAGTGCGGAACGGACCACCGGATGCAGTCAGTAAAATTTTGTTTAAGCATTTGCTATCCGGCTCAATACACTGAAAAATAGCCGAATGTTCACTGTCTACCGGCAGAATCTTTGCTCCGCTTTTCTGCTGTGCTTTACGTACCAGGTCACCGCCCGCTACCAGTGTCTCTTTGTTAGCCAAAGCCAGATCGATGCCCATTTCCAGTGCTTTCAGCGTAGGTTCAATACCTGCGGCACCGCTCATAGCCCCTACCAGCATATCTACCGGATAAGTGTCCAGTGCCTGCAGTACACCTTGCATGCCGCACAGTACTGTACAGCCCGGATTGCGATTTTCCTGTTTTAACTTTTCATAAGCCGCAGGCTCGGTCACAATCATGCATTGCGGATGATATTTTTCCGCCTGCTGCAATAACAGCTGCCAATTGCTATGCCCTGCTAAAATAGTAACTTCAAATTCGCCGGGAAACGCATCCACTACCTGTAATGTTTGTGTCCCAATAGAGCCTGTGGCTCCTAAAATTGCTAACCGTTTCATATAGCATGCCTCCCGTACTAAAATACAAAGAATGTTGCAAACATGGCACTATCCTTTAAAAACTGTGCCAATAAAATGCAGTAATACATCATTGGTGCCGCCAGCATAACACTATCAAAGCGGTCTAAAATACCACCATGGCCCGGTAATAATTTGCCCGAATCTTTCACTCCATAATACCGTTTAATCAAACTTTCCATTAAATCGCCAATCAAACCGATGATGGCCACTACAACACCAATCAAAATAACGGTAACGCCATGCATCAAGCCAAAATACAGATTCAACACATACAATGCCACACAAGTAGTAATGATACCGCCAATGGCACCCTCTACGCTTTTTTTCGGGCTGATTTCACCCCAAGGACGACGTTTACCCAATGTAATCCCAATAAAATATGCCCCTGTATCATTGGCCCACATCGCTACAAATGCAAAGAATACCAGCACTCTGCCATCCGGCATACCGCCCAGCAAAATCAAATGAGCCAGAGTCCAGCCAATATAAATGAGTCCCAAAAAGTTTACCGCAATATCCTCAACACCAAAAGCAGGGAACTTGAATACCGCATAGCCAAACACCATGCAGAATGTTACCAGTATGCCCAAAGTAAGCCACACAGAAACCTGCAAATAAGCAGCAATGAGCATCACCATAACCCCTAGCAGCACCGGTACAAACAATACTTGATGCTTTGTTTTGGCCATAGTATAAAACTCATGCACACCAATAGCCCCCAGCGCTACCACCAAACCTGCAAACGGTGCACCGCCTAAATACATAAATAACAACAGCACAGGCACAAATACCAATGCCGATAAAATACGCTGTTTCATACAACTTCACTCCCTTTACTTGCTTACGCCGCCATATCGTCTGTCACGATTCTGATATTCCCATACAGCCTGCCACAAATCTTCTTTCTTAAAGTCCGGCCATAAAATATTGGTAATCCAAAATTCACTGTATGCAATCTGCCATAAAAGAAAATTGCTGATTCTGAGCTCACCGGAAGAACGAATCACCAAATCCGGATCCGGCTGCCCTGCTGTATACAGGTAAGAAGAAAACAACGCTTCATCGATGTCCTCAATCTGCAGCGCATCCCGTTTTACATCTTCACAAATAGCCTTGGCAGCACGTACAATTTCCTGACGTCCGCCATAATTTAATGCAACATTAAAAACAATATGGGAATTGTGTTTTGTTTTTTCTTTTGCATAGCTAATACTGTCAAAGGCTTTCGGACTTAACGCACTGATATCACCGATTGGATTTACCCGCACCCCTTTTTCATCCAAGTAATCAATCTCTTTATTGATAAACTCCGTAATCAGCTCCATCAAGGCATCTACCTCGTCTTTGGAACGCTTCCAGTTTTCAGTAGAAAACGCATACACCGTCAAATGGCCAATCCCCAGTTCATCCAACGCAATAATTGTATTTTTCAGTGCCTGCACACCCACACGATGGCCGGCAACACGCATTAACCCTTTGCTTTTTGCCCAGCGCCCGTTGCCATCCATGATAATGGCAATATGCTGCGGCATTGGTTTTGCTTTCAATTCATCCAGTGTTACTTTCATAACAAAACTCCCTTTACTCTGTTAAAAACAGCATTACAGAAAATTCACAGATATATTTATTATAAACTTTTTGCACTTATAAAGCAAGAATTTCCGCCTTTCAAGCCAAAATATGATAAAAATATACAGCTATTTGTGCTATAATACAAACTGTGTACTCAAACGCATGATCATGCACTTTATTTCTGCTTTTTTCAGGAGGATTCCTATGCAGCATAAAACTATTTCCATTTTATTTGCCATTGCCACATTCATACTCATGGTAACCTCGGCTGTGGCTGTACCAATTTACTTTAGGCCTTTTTATTTTTGGCATATCAAAGCACTCAATCTGGAGCAAAGCGGCTATAGTACCGCCCAAATCAAAGAGGCATACAACGAAATATTAGACTATCTCACACTGCCGGGCGGCACCTTCCATGCGGGAGATTTTCCATTTACCGCAAGCGGCGCATCCCACTTTGCCGA
>JAFNVD010000041.1 GCA_017383785.1 Peptococcaceae bacterium
GCGTCAGGCGATGGACAATCATATTGCTATGCGTGACCAGGAAGGTGCTCATATCGAAGAAAACTTGCGCGAAAAAGTGGCAGGGTTACAAGATCTAGCTGGTCGTGTGGCAGAACGCAGTCCATTGGTGTTAAATGAGTACAAAGAAAAATTGGAAGCACGCATTGCTGAACTTCTAAACAATACTCCTGTAGATGCAGAACGTTTGGCACAGGAAGTAGCGTATTTTGCAGAAAAAAGCTGTATCGACGAAGAGTTAGTGCGTTTGCAGAGCCATTTTGAGCAGTTCTATACCATTGCCGATCAGAAAGGCAGTATTGGGCGTAAACTGGATTTCCTGATTCAGGAGATGAACCGTGAAACCAATACCATCGGTTCTAAAGCAAATGATTTGGAAATCGGCCGTTTGGTAGTGGAAATGAAGAGTGAACTGGAAAAAGTAAGAGAACAGATTCAGAATATTGAGTAATGCTGTACAATTGCAAATAAATCAAAAACAATCATAAGGAGTGAACAATATGGGTCAGTTTATGAATGTTGGATTTGATAATATGGTGCAGGTAGATGAAATCATTGCCATTGTATCACCGGAAAGCGCGCCGATTAAGCGCATGGTGCAGACAGCAAAAGATGCAGGTACGGTGATTGATGTCACACACGGGCGCAAAACCCGTTCGGTGATTTTTACCGACAGTGATTATATCATTCTTTCTGCCATTCAGCCGGAAACCTTAACAGGCCGCTTGGATGCAGAATAATACACAACTCTATGAATGTGGGGTAATCAAAATGGACACAATGGATAAAAACACCCGCGGGGTGCTCCTGGTATTGTCCGGACCTTCCGGCACAGGCAAAGGTACCGTGTGCAAAGTAGTACGTGACAGTCTGGGAGATAATCTGGCATATTCTATTTCTGCTACTACAAGAAAGCCAAGAACAGGCGAAGAACATGGCAGAGAATATTTCTTTTTTACGAAAGAAGAGTTTGAAGACTTGCGCGACAAAAATGGATTTTTGGAATGGGCGCAGGTGTATGACAACTATTACGGCACACCGCGTGCATTTGTAGAAGAAGTACTGGCTTCCGGCCGTGACTGTATTTTGGAAATTGACCCTCAAGGGGCATTGCAGGTAAGAAAAGCTACTGACGAAGCAGTGCTGGTATTTATTGCACCGCCGTCTTTGGAAGAACTGCGCAGCCGTTTGACAGGACGCGGTACAGAGGCACCGGAAGAAGTAGAAAAACGTTTGAGCTGTGCGGAAGCAGAGCTTAGCTACAGCAATCAGTACGATTATCTGATTGTGAATGATGAAGTAGAGAAAGCAGCGGACAAGATGAAAGCAATTCTGATGGCCGAACGCTGCCGTATCAAACGTGGCTAACCACGAAGCTGAACTGGGCATTATGACTGCATCAGGCATTTTGTATTACAGCCATGCAGCATAACATATATATCATGATAAATCATTTAAACATGGAGGGTTTTCCTATGGTAGAACCAACAATTGATGAATTATTAACAAAAGCAGAAAGCAAATATTCTCTGGTTTGCGCAGCAGCAAAACGTGCAAGAGAATTGGTAGATGGTGCTGAGCCAATGAATACAGGCGATGCAGCAAAACCTGTAACAATGGCACTGCAGGAAATTGCAGAAGATAAAATTGGCTACGTACAGACAAACGAAGGTATCAAATAAGTAGCTTAGGAGGTACATCATGGCAAATATCATAGTCGGAGTTACCGGTGGCATTGCTGCATACAAGGCGGCTGAACTGGTGAGTCTGTTGGGTAAGCAAGGTCATGATGTACGTTGCATTATGACGGAGGCTGCACAGCAGTTTATTACCCCTTTGACTTTGCAGACATTGTCGGGGAACCCGGTATATACAAATATGTTTCAATTGCAGCAAAATCCCGAATGGAAGGTAGAGCATATCGGTCTTGCACATTGGGCAGACTGCGTGCTGATTGTACCTGCCACGGCCGATTTCCTGGGCAAAGTAGCAAATGGCCTAGCCGATGATTTGCTATCCACCTGTGTGATGGCCACGGAAGCACCGGTGTATTTTGCGCCTGCCATGAATGATAAAATGTATCAAAATCCTTTCGTGCAGCGCAATATACAGATTTTGCGGGAATCAGGATATGGTTTTGTTGACCCGGTAGAGGGAAATCTCGCTTGCGGTACATCGGGAAAAGGCAAAATGGCTTCCGTTGAACAGATTGCTGATGTTGTGAATACATTGCGTCCGCAGGATTTGGCAGGAATGCGTTTTGTGATTACTGCAGGCCCTACCCGTGAGTCTATTGACCCGGTACGGTTTCTCACCAATCATAGTTCCGGAAAAATGGGGTACGCGCTGGCACGGCAGGCAGCCTATCGCGGTGCCGATGTGGTGCTGATTAGCGGGCCAACACATTTAGCTGTACCATTTGGTGTGACGATGATTCCTGTAACAAGTGCCCAGCAGATGTTTGAAGCGGTACAAGCACATTTCCAAGATGCCGATGTGATTATCAAGTCGGCGGCGGTGGCCGATTATCGTCCGAAAACTGTGGCAGCACAAAAAATAAAGAAAACCGATGGCGATATGGTATTGGAATTAGAACGCAATGCAGATATTCTTGCTTGGCTTGGCGAGCACAAGACCACACAGCTGTTAGTCGGATTTGCGGCTGAAACCAATGATGTAGCGGAAAATGCATTGGGAAAACTGGCGCGCAAACATTTAGATTTTATTGCGGCCAACGATGTCAGTGCAGCACATAGCGGGTTTGGCAAGGACACCAATCAAGTAACTTTGTATGGTGCCGATGGCAGTACAGTGGCATTGCCGATTTTATCCAAAGACGAAACTGCCAATCGCATATTAGATAAAATTTTAGAGAAAAGAAAAGAACAAATCATTTGAGGAGTTGTAGAATAGAATGCGTAAATTATTTACTTCTGAATCCGTAACAGAAGGCCATCCGGATAAAATGGCTGACCAAATTTCCGATGCGATTCTGGATGCAATTATGGAAAAAGACCCAATGGCTCGTGTAGCCTGCGAAACATTCCTGACTACAGGGATGGCGCTGATTGCCGGTGAAATTAGCACTACTTGCTATGTTGATATGCCAAAAATCGTACGTGAAACCATCAAAAAAATCGGTTATACCAATGCTGATTATGGTTTCGACTTTAAAACCAGTGCAGTATTGACTTCTATCGACGAACAGTCTCCTGATATTGCAATGGGTGTTGACACAGCACTGGAAGCAAGAGACGGTGATATGGACGAAGCCGATGCAATCGGTGCCGGGGACCAGGGTATGATGTTTGGTTATGCGACCAACGAAACAGAAAGCTTTATGCCGCTGCCTGTATATTTGGCACATGGCTTGACCCGTCAGCTGACCGCTCTGCGTAAATCCGGTGAAGTAGCATATTTGTTGCCGGATGGTAAAAGCCAGGTAACTGTAGAATACGAAGATGACAAACCGGTACGTGTAGACACTGTAGTAATCTCTACACAGCACAAAGGGGAAGCAACTCTGGAACAGGTAAAACAGGATGTTATCGAAAAAGTAATCAAACCTGTAATTCCTGCAGAACTGCTGGATGAAAATACAAAATATTTCATCAATCCAACCGGTCGTTTTGTAATCGGTGGTCCTCAGGGGGATACCGGTTTAACAGGCCGTAAAATTATTGTAGATACTTATGGTGGTATGGCACGTCATGGCGGCGGTGCATTCTCCGGGAAAGACTGCACAAAAGTAGACCGTTCCGGTGCATATGCAGCCCGTTATGTAGCGAAAAACGTAGTAGCTGCAGGCTTAGCAGATCGCTGCGAAGTACAGCTGGCATATGCAATCGGTGTAGCATATCCTGTATCTATTTTGGTAGATACCTTTGGCACCAACAAAGTGCCGGAAGAACAGATTGTAAAAGCAGTACGCGACAACTTTGACCTGCGTCCGGCAGGTATTATTCGTGAACTGGATTTACGTCGTCCAATTTACAAACAGACAGCTGCATATGGTCATTTCGGTCGTACCGATTTGGATCTGCCATGGGAACAGCTGAATAAAGTAGAAGCTTTGAAAAAATCTATTGCAGAACAGGCGTAGCACCTTTTTTGTGAATTGTATGTAACGATGCAGTTTGCAAACCACATCAGAGCATTAGAAAGAAATTCGCATGAATGTGTACAGGGGTGCCGCGAACCGATAAAGAGTTGCGGTACCCCTGTTTTTTATAACTGTAGATAAACAAATTTACATAACGAGGAGGTGCAGAGAATGTATGTACACGTAGCAATTGCACGCAAATTGGCTGAGCATCAGGATATATTGACTTATCATGTGCCCAATCAGTTTGAAATGCAGATACACTACGGCAGTATGGTGGCAGTACCTATGGGTCGAGGAAACCAAGAGGTACAGGGGTATGTAGTAGACATTGTTTATGATGTCCCTGAAGGACAGTACAAAGAAGTGATTTCCGTACTGGAGCCGGAAACATTGTTAAATCAAGAGTTGACCGAACTGGCCCTATGGATCAGCCAATACTATCTCTGCCCTTGCTACTATGTGCTGGAATATATGCTGCCGCGTTTTGCACGAAGCAAAAAAACAGAAGTTGCAGTGTGGAATGGCGATTCGGACCTGACACAGGCGCAAATGCTGTTTTTAGAGCCGGATGTACAGCGTATGGCAGCACAGATACAGTCGGAAAAAAATATAACAGTACATCGTTTACACAAACAATACCCACATGCAGAGCAAATGATAAAGACCCTTGTTGATGCGGGGCTGATTCATATAGAATTGGAATTTGCTCAGCATGGCAGTGCCAAGACAGAAACCGTATATGAAAGCTGTATTACGCCGGCAGAGCTAGATGCCGTAAAAATACAGCTTGGTCGTGCCGTAAAGCAATGGGAAGTGTTACGATATCTGACGTATCAGGGAGAAAGCAGTGGCAAAACACTGCGCAGTTATTGGAACAATTATTTGCCTTTGGTAAAAGAATTGGAAAAAAAACAGCTGATTGTTAGCAAAAAGGTACAAGTAGAGCGGTTTCATATCGATAATGGTGTGTTTCACAATGATGCGAAATTGATATTGAATGCAGAACAGCAAATTGCACTGGATAGCATCTTATCATTGGTAGATTCGCCAACGATGGAATGGGCGTTGTTACATGGTGTTACCGGAAGCGGCAAAACAGAAGTGTATTTGCGTACCTTGCGCTATGTGCTGGAGCAAGGCAAAGGCGCTATGGTTTTAGTACCGGAAATTGCATTGACCCCGCAGCTGATCGGCAGATTCCGTGCAGTGCTGGGGGAATATGTAGAAGTCTTGCATAGCAATATGTCTGATGGAGAGCGCTATGATGCATGGCAGCGGCTTGGTCGGGGAGAAACCCGAGTGGTCGTCGGTGTACGCAGTGCGGTCTTTGCACCGGTACAAAATTTAGGTCTGATTATTATGGATGAGGAACACGAGAGTACATTCAAACAATCGGAACCGGATCCTCGCTATCATGCAAAAGAGGTGGCC
>JAFNVD010000042.1 GCA_017383785.1 Peptococcaceae bacterium
GATTGGAACGCTGAAAAATTTTATATCCCACTTCTTCTTCAAAGTTATGAATGGCATTACTAATGGTCGGCTGTGTCAAAAACAATTGTTTTGCTGCTTTGGAGATTGAGTGGCAACTTGCTACTTCTTTGATATAACGAAACTGTTCTAAATTCATGGTGTCACCTCGTAGTCTATATTGTATACGAATAGATAGAATACTGTTCGCAAGTGAACACGGACCATGTTCTAAATATCACATATACTTATAGTATAACACACATTATATTATTTTTCTAGATGTTTTCCAATGCGATTGTATAATAATACTGTCAAAATGCTAATTACTACCCCTTTCAGCAAATTGAACGGTGCTACTGCATATAGGATAAAAGTTTGCAAATCTACAATAGCCGGATTTAATGCATGCCCCATAGCAATAAACGCTTCTAACGGTTGCCCATATACCATTGCATACACCGGCAGCAACACAAAATAATTAACAACCGAACCCAAAGCCACCAAGCATACAATTCCTACTGCCATACCTGCCAGCATCCCTATTTTATTGTGCCATTTCTGATACACAAAAGCTACCGGCACTACAAAAGCGCAACCTACAATAAAGTTGCCCAGTTCTCCAACACCACCTGTAATGGTACCGTTTAACACAAAGTTTAATAAAATTTTCATCAATTCAATCAATGCTGCTGCCATAGGCCCCATGGTAAGCCCACCCATCAGCACCGCCAATTCGCTCAAGTCCAGCTTATAAAAGCTTGGGGCAAACCATAATGGTGCTTCAAATAGCATCAATACGCCTGCCAACGCTGAAAGCAATGCAATTTTGGTAATCATTTTTACGCTTAAGCCTTTTCGTTGTGTGTTTCTAGTTTGATTCATGTTAGTTCCTCCGTTCTGTTTGTTCATGTCTCTAGAGGCAGTTTTATGATGTAATTTACTATGTAGGTTGACGTATTGTCAATTCTACAATAGGATTCACTACAAACAAAAAAGCTCCTGAATTTCTTCAGAAGCTTTCGTATTCCTAATTGCTGCAGCTACACAGCAAATATGCCTTCACAGCTGCACATTTGAATCCTTCTTCCATCCAGACTTTACTGTCGGTACCGGAATTACACCGGTTCGGCCTTACGGCTCGCGGACTATACCGCCGGTAGGGACTTGCACCCTGCCCTGAAGATTCACAATATATCATTGTATATGTCTTATTGACAAGTCCATCATACTACACTTTACAATTTAAGTCAACCATCATCCGGCATGTATACAGGATATTCACTGCATAATCTTACAGCTCTTTCATACGCTGCGCGGCCAATTCTTTACGATAGCTGTTTTTGCGCTCTAAAAGAATCATGGTAGCACGATCCATAATACGGTCAGATACACGAGTATTGTAGGTGTCCTGTATTTGACTGAGCTTAAGATTGGAATTGATAATCCACGGTTTGTTACGATAGTTTCTTTCTTCAAGAAGTAATACCAGTTGTTCAGTAACAAAGTCTGTAGTGCGTTCTGCACCCAAATCATCAATGACCAGTAAGTCGCATCCGATAAGCTGCTCCAATACTTCATGCCAACGATCTGTCCCTTCTTCGTACTTATACTGACGAATCATATCAAACAAATCAGCAGCTCGTTTATAGATAACTGTCTTACCACCGGACAACACCACGTTAGCAATAGCACTGGACAAATGGGTCTTGCCACGACCTACGTCACCACGCATAAACAGGCAATCTTTGCAGGTGCCTGCTACAATTTGGTGTGCAAATTGCTGACACCACTCCAATTTTTTTTGTATATCTTCCGGCTTGTCAAACCCGTCTAGATAAAAGTTATCAAAACGATATTGCTGCATAGCCGCACTCATACCGCTTTGCGCCATGATATTTTGCATACGTTCCTGCAGATAGCAACTGCACAGTGTTCCATCAGAGAGATATCCCCTGTCTTCACAGATAGGACAATCCCATTTTGGCTTATATATTTGTTCATCCAAACCATATTGCTCCAACAGCTGATGACGATCTTTCATAAGCGCCTCAATTTCCATTTGCAGTGCATCTTGCTGTATCTTATTTTTATGCAGAATACCGCTGCGAATCATAGCTACGTTTTTCTGCCCTATAGCAAAATCCAATTCTTCTAATCGCGGGATATAGTCATACAGTTGTGCAATACGTGCATCACACTCTTTTTGCTTTTCCTGTCTAAGCTGTTCACGATTCATGCCAATTCCCCCTTACCATTCCAGAAAATCTAAATCTTCTTTTTTGGTATCGTATTGCGGCAATGTACCTTTACGGCGCACTGCACTTCCGCTGCTGCTAGAGGTATGTTTATCCCCTGCCGTTCTTTCAAATGTGTTTCTATCTGATACAAACTGTTCTTTCATACTCTGCTGACGCTGCTTATCCTCTTTCAGTGCTTCCGGTGTGGTAATGCCCCGTTCTTTCCAGTTGGCCAAAATCCCATCCAGATAATTAAACGACGGATTGCTGGCGCCGGTCGTATCTTCAACAGCTAAAAGAATCATCTCATGGGTAAACTTCCATATCGCAGTCCATTTCAAATACATCTCTTTTTGCGGTTCGCTTGGATTATTGTATTTCCCCAGACGGCGTAACACTTCTGTTGTTTTAGTAGAAATGGTATCTTTCTTATCCACATATGCTTTCAGGCTCTCTTTGTCATGTACCTGAGCCCCATATGCCATCTGACAGAACCATTGAAAAGCTTCTTGTTTTCTGTATTTTTGATAATAAATAATATACATTTCCTGAACCAATTCATACGACCAACTATATTGCTGCACAACTGATTGGATCGTACTACTGTCTATCGCAGATAAAAAGATTCCTAATTGTTGTTCCAAATTTTTCACTAATTGTGCATACGTCATTTCATTTGCCGTATACGCTTCTCTATCGTATGCCATCTGCTGCGGTGTATCGCCCAAAAAACTGCTGATTTTATCAAACATAGGAGAAAAATCTACTGTTTCGGTATCTGTAAACCAATGGATTAAACCTTTACTATGCAATGTCTTGGCAGCCTCCTGAGCATACCGGTCGCTGCGTTTAATCTGATCTGTACCGCAATAGAGCAAGTAAACCATTTTTCCCAAATCTTCAAATGATAATCCCAACGGCTCCATCATAGCCAACAAATGTTTTGGAATGGTCACGCTGCCGCCTTCCAGAAACCAGGCTGTAATATTTTGTTTTGTCACGTGTATCACTCCTTGTACCATATGTTTCTCTAGACATTATCAAAATTACGCAGAAATACCTGTAATACGTACATCAATACGCAATACAGTCAAACTGCACATTTCATCAATATCCTGAATCGCTTCTTTTTGAAATTGTTCAACAGCAGCCTGTATTGGAATCCCAAATCGCACTTTCGTTTCACAATAAATACTTACTCCGAAATCATTCATATCAACATGAATTTTTGCACCTTTTTCAAATTCTTCTTGTCGATTCAAATTATGTCGAACAATCTGTTCAATAGCAGATTCTGAAATGGTGAGTCGTCCCAGCTGAGAAAACTTCGGTCGTACGATACATTTGTTTTCCTCTGCCATGACACTTTTTTCTTTGTCTAGTTCTTTCTTTTCGGATTCTTTGTTTTTTCCGTTTTTATTTTTTATACCGATAAAACTGAAAATTGAGTCAATCCAGTAATTTGGCAATTCTTTTTTTACTTCAATGCCCGGCATCGGAATAACATGTTTACCTTCTTTACGCATTCTTTGTGCTTCTGCAATCTGTTCCGATGTAGAAATATCCTGAATAAAGATTTTATACTTTACATTTGGCAGCATTAGCGCCTCTGTAATACGATCGATCATTTTTTCCGATGTCCCTAAAATCAGAATTTTGGACGGATTTAATTGTTTGATACGTTCCCGTACTTCTGCTGCATGGATCGGATCATGAAAAATAGCTCGTTTTACAGCCGCTACGGTAGTTTCCTCTGCTTTGGCCGATGTGCCTGCCATTTTTTTACCGTCTTTAATCAGGAGGCCGTCATCAATCATCATATCAATGCTGTATTGTTCCATTACAATATACGCATTGTGGCTTTTGCCTGTACCGCTGGCACCTATCAATGCATAAACTTCCATTCTGACTCCTCCTGCATAGGAATACGTCCTGTATAACGCACTCCGTTTAAATTAATTTCACATGTATATACATATACTTCTACGCCTTGCTTTTGTGCCAATCTCAGATTAGCAGCAAATACAGGATCCGTTGTGATATTCGGTGCAAATTGTGTAGCCGCATTTCCCATGACCACAAATATCACCGCAGCATCCATTCCCTGATTTTTGCATTGTATGAGCTCCTGTAAATGCTTACTGCCTCGCTCTGTAGGCGCATCGGGAAAGCAAGCAATATCACCCACCAGCAGATTTACCGATTTTACTTCTATATAGCAGGTAGTATCACCGCGATTGATACGAAAATCCATGCGGCTTTTTCCTATCGTACGTTCACGCTCTATATTCTTGCATCCAGCAAACTCCGGCAACAAATCTTGCGACAACCAATAGCCTACAATTTCATTAGCAAGATGTGCATTGAGACACACATATCGGCTGCCCTGCTGCACCAAAAGCAAAGTATATGCTGTTTTACGCTCTGCATTCGATTTTGTTTTACCCTTCGCAGGCTGTATCCATACAGTTGCCCCGGGAACTAACAATTCCTGCATTCGCCCGGAATTCGGCACATGTACTTTTACAGATACTCCGTTTAACTCCACCTCTGCGCGGAATCTATTTTCCCTGCGAATAAACACTGCCTCCAGCAATTCATCAAAAGGCTGAAACAATGCTTGTATCTCATTTGTCATACATTACTCCTCAATAGCCTCTGCCACTACAGATAAGATAAATAACGATGCTGCTTTCACTTCGTTTAGATTCAAATATTCCTGCACGCTGTGCACATTGTTCATACCGCACCCAATATTGGTAGCAGGGATTCCTTTCCCGCAGAATACATTGGCATCACTGCCACCTCCGGTTTTTACTAACTCAGGCTCCAGCCCCAAACGTTGAACCGCTTTTTTGGCTAACTGTACTGTCGTGCTGTTTTCATCCAGATTAATTGCCGCATAGCATTCTTCGATTTCTACCTCAACACTGCCGCCTAACTGTTCCGCGGCCAATGTACAGCATGCCTTCATATGTTGAATCTGTGCTTCCACTTTTTCTTTTACCAGGCTGCGTGCTTCCCCATAAATCACAGTTTCTCCGGCTACTACATTAGTAGCGGTACCACCTTGGATAATACCAATATTGGCTGTTGTTTCTTCATCTAATCTGCCTAATTGCATAGCTGAAATAGCTTTTGCCGCCATCTGCACTGCACTAATCCCTTTTTCGGGCTCTACTCCTGCATGAGATGCTTTTCCATAAAATTTAGCAGTAAGATCAATATGATATGGCGATGCCACACAAATTTTATTTGGCATACCGTCACTATCAAAGAAAAACGCCGCATCTACAGGCTTTAATTCTTCCAAAGCCAGATGTTTCGCCCCCAATAACCCGACTTCTTCTGCTACAGTAAATACAACCTGCACCGGGCCATGAGCAATATTATTTTCATGCATTACTGTCATTGCTTATAAATTTGTTGCATTGCCGGCTTTATCATCACCGCCCAATACAGTAGTGCCATCACTGTGTACAACACCATCTTCTACTATCGGTGTTACACCATTTCCCGGTGCTACTGTATCCATATGAGCGCAAAACAATAGAGATTTCCCTGTACCGGTGCCTTCATGATATGCAATCACATTACCTGCGTTACCACCAATGTGAGCACCTGCGTTGTCCTCTTTGACTGTATAGCCTAATGTCTCTAATCTATCTTTTAAATAATCTGCTACAGCACGTTCATTACGACTTTCTGAATCTATTTGTACCAATTTCAATACAGTATCCAGCAAACGTGTTTCCTGGATTTCATAATTGTGGACTTTCTGATTTTCCATGATTATATATCCTCCTGCGGTTTTGGTAAGGCAATAGACATAACAGTACCTTTTCCTATTTCACTATTACACCAAATATGTCCTTTATGCAATTCGATAACGGAACGGCTAATCCATAATCCCAATCCACTGTTTTTTTCTTCTCCGGGTTTATCTAATCCACGCGCAAATGGTTCAAATAACTGAGATATTTTTTCCTGTGGTATACCACATCCGTTATCCTGCATATGCATCACTATAAATTGATCTTTTTCTTCAAAAGATACAGCAACACTGCCACCATTGTCAGTAAATTTCACTGCATTATTTAACAGGTTTAACATAACTTCTCGTATGCGACCCCTGTCTCCATGCACAATGACTCCTGTTTTCGCTTCCACAGTATATGTAATTTCTTTGCGTTTTAACGACAACTCCATCAAGTTTCCAATTTCACTGGCCAAATGGCTCAAATCAAGTACCTCCATTTGTAGCGGAATCTGATTGGACTCCAGTTTCGCCCAGTCTAGAATTTGGTTTACAATCAAAAGCAGATTTTGCGCACTGTCATTCATTTTTGTCAAATATTTTTTTTGTAATGGATTTAATTCGCCGACTTGCTCCTCTACCAGAAGTTCTCCAAACCCTTTGATAGCATTAAGCGGTGTACGAATCTCATGACCGATTTGTGCCAAGAAACGGGCAAATTCCAGTTCATCCTTTTTGTTGGCATGCTGTTCCTCTATGTAGTTTTGCTGCATATGCCCGCCTCCATTCATTTCTCTCACAAAATCTTATTAGAAAATATTATTTAGCTGTTTCCTTCAATTTCTGGTATAATGCACGCATTTGATGCAGATGCATTTGCTCTTCGCCACGCATACTGCGACACAACATTTGTAATTCAGGCTGGGCTACCAGCTGTTCCAGCGCTTCATAATAAAACACTGCAGATTCTTCTTTCGCCATATATTCAATCAAATACAGGTACACATCTTCCTGATCCTCTTGTACTATCGGTAAATGCTGAATTTCTTCACCCAAATCACGCAAAATCCCCATTAATCGGTCTGCATGACGCAGTTCATCCTGTGCATACTGCAGAAATGCCTGTTTTAGTTCTCCATTGCCATGCTTTCCTGCCAATGCTATATACTGATATGCGGAATTCATTTCATCAATCAAACCCTGGTATAAGGTATCGATTAATTGCTGTTTTACCTTTTCATCTTGCAACATTAAAATTCCTCCCTACGATGTTTGCTGCGGAAAAATAGCTTCGGTGCATGAATGATTTTACCCATACGAACTACTGTTGTTACAGTCATAATCCCCAATACAATAGCACCTGCCAGTGCCAAAGTATGCAAACCGGTTTCTACAAATAACATTGTTTCTTGTTTTACACAATATTCCATAGTATAATACATCCCACCGCCGGGTACCAACGGCAATATTGCTGTTGTCAAAAAAACAATTACCGGTACTTTACAAACACGTGCCATAATTTCTGTATAAGCAGCGATAACAACTGTCGCTACAAAATATGCAAATACATCACCAAAATCTTTTAACAACAGATATACTACCCAGCCCAATGCACCTCCAAAGCACACCGGAATCATCCGCTGCCAGCGAATATTGTAAGTAATAGCAAAGCCCAAGCATGCAATAAATGCATAAATACAAGGCATGATATATTCCATATTACATACCTCCTGTCAAAATCAAGACAATACCGGTACCGATGGCAAGTGCCAGCGCAATCAAAAGTGCCTCCACAGCTCTCATAGTGCCGGCCATCAAGTCACCTGCAATAACATCTCGCATGGCATTGGTAATTGCTACACCGGGTA
>JAFNVD010000043.1 GCA_017383785.1 Peptococcaceae bacterium
AAAGTCAAATCCGCTGTCGGCGAACCTAAGCCGTACCCCATACGTGCGCCGTCGATAAAGAGATACAGACCATATTGTTTACAAACGGCACTGATTTCTTCTAATTCCTGTTTGCTGTACAGTGTACCGTATTCTGTAGGGTAAGATAAGTATACCAGTTTTGGCTGGGTGAAGTGCTCACGAATTGGGCAGGTGGCGTAAAACTCTGCTTCTTCTGCAATCTGTGCAGCGGTGATTTTACCGTCGGTGGCAGGCAGTGCATGGATTTTATGACCGCAATGTTCGACAGCACCTGTTTCGTGTACGTTGATATGACCGGTTGCCGCACTGATAACACTTTGGTGTGGACGCAGCAATGCGCTGATAACGGTATAGTTTACCTGTGTACCGCCAATCATAAAATGTACTTTTGCTTCCGGGCAATCCAGATATTTTTTTATCTCAATTTCTGCTTTTTCACACCATGGATCTACACCATAACCACCATAGCTTTCTGTGTTGGTATCCATCAGTGCTTGCAGAATTTGCGGATGTGCTCCGCAGTTATAGTCATTATTGAAACGAATCATGAAGAGAACCTCCAAATTATAGTTTAATTGTATTCCAATTATTATAGCATAAAAAGAATGTGCTTGGAATAGGCAATCAGAGCAGTTTTAACAACTCCTGAATGACTAACCCGGCATCGGCATTGATACTGCAAGACTTATCTGCAATTGGTTTCGGAATTTCAGGATAGGCGATTTCTTCTTCACTGTCAGGATAATCCACTGTAATGCGGAAAAATTTTACCGCATCACGTTCTTGTGTAATGCGTTCAAAAGGTACACGAATCACACCGGGAGAGTTGAATCCAACGCCAATTTCTATAATACATAGCATTCCTTGCTCTGATTGTCTTAACCACTGCTGATATGCTGCTTTTTCCGCATCGTAGGATGGGTAATCACGAAAGGCCAAACGTAACGGTGCACCGCAATATGGGCAGTGAGGAATTAATTCTGCTGAAATAGACGCAGTTTTTGCGTTTGTAGAGGCAATCATCGATTCCATAACCGGGCGAAATGGCCAAACTTCCGGTGAGCATTGATTGGTGCAGCATAAATTATCATAATTGCCTTGATATTCAAATACTTTTTCTACAGGAAAGTGATTACGTGCGAATTGGCGATCTACATTGGATGTCAAAATCATATATTCTTTGTCTGAAAGCTTTTCTTCCAGGATTGTCTTTAAGGTCTGATACAATGGCAATGGTGGAGTTTCGTATCGCACACGATGAATATGATCTGCCATATAAGCCCATTGCTGTTCTATGGTCCAATCTCGAAAACTAAACATATGATATTCACTGTGGCGACCGCGTTCTGCCCAGTAAGGGTAACGTTCCCGGAATAATTTTTCATCGGCAAAGCTCAATCCGGCTGCAGCGGAAAGACCGGCTCCGGCTCCAATGAGAATATAATCGGCTTGTTTTATAGCATCTGCCAGCAATAAAATTTGCTCCTGCATGTATATCACCTCGATAGTATAGTGCATGATAGTACTCTGACTTCATTGTAGCATAGCAGCTTTTTATTGTGTAGAGCGTATTTTTATTGGCATATTATGAAGAGGAGAACGATAAGGTAAAATTTATTTTTAGCGTACCTTATTATACGGTATAGATTTTGCATTTATATGATATGTTATTTCAGAGTGGCTAGTTTTTGGAGGGATGAATATGCCAAAACGGAAAACGCGAAATGATGATGAAATGAATATCAGCGGTGCAACTATTAAAAAAATTCGTCTAGAACGCGGATTGACACAGGCACAACTAGGCGCACGGATGGAAACACAGGGAATGATGTGGGAGCAGAAAACTGTTAGCAGCGTGGAACTGCAGCGACGAGCTCTATATGATTACGAATTGAAAGCAATTGCAGAAGCTTTAGAAACGTCGGTTGATGTTTTTTTGACAACAAAATAAAATACAAAGCATTGTTTTAGAACCTGGAGAGGTAATAAGACAATGCTTTTTTGTTTTAGCAATAAAAGAAAAAGCTTTATATTGACTTTATCGCTTTAACATGCTAAAATAATAAAATGTTGATAAGGACAAATGTATAGTAGATAAATACGCGATTTCTTGATATAATACAAAGCAATAGTCTATTTTAAGTTAAGAATTTCATAGTGCAGGATGTGTGTATAAATGAAACATTATAATAAAGTGACGCCGGAAGGCACAAAAGATTATATTTTTGATGAATGTAGCCGAAAATCTCATGTAACAGGAAACTTGAAGAAGATTTTTCAGGAACGGGGATATCGCCGCGTGATGACACCGGCCATTGAGTTTTACGATGTGTTCGGTGCGTCGGCAGATTATTTGCCGCAGGAAACCATGTATAAGCTGATGGATCACAAAGGTCGGCTGATGGTACTATGTCCTGATGGCACGATTCCTATTGCTCGTCTAACTGCGACCCGCCTTTTGCATATGGAAATGCCGCTGCGTTTGTATTATAGCCATAATGTATATCGTATGGCCAATGGTCTTAGAGGAAAAAGCAGCGAAATTTATCAGTGTGGGGCAGAATTGATTGGCAGTGGTTCTATACGCAGCGATCTGGAAATTATGGAGATGGCCGCGTCCAGCTTAGAAAGAATTAGTGATGGTGCAGGATATCGTTTAGAGCTTTGCCATATTGGTTATTTTAAAGCATTGATGGAGAGCCTTGGTGCCGATGAAGAAACACAAGAAGAAATTCGTCGTAATATTGAGCAGAAAAATTTTGCATCGCTGAATGATTTGCTGGAACAATTTCCGAATAATCCGGCAGCTGCAGCATTAAAATACTTGCCGCGTTTATTTGGTGGCGAAGAAGTATTTGAACAAGCATATGCTTTGTTTGATGATAAAAATGCACGAGAAAGTCTGGACTATCTGCGCAATATTTATAACAGTTTGCAACAACTTGGTCTTGGTGATAAAGTAATCATTGATTTAGGATTGGTAAACCAGGCCGAATATTATACCGGAATTATTTTCCGTGGGTATTTCGATGCGGTTGGGGAGCCGGTGCTTTCAGGCGGGCGATATGATAATCTGCTCAATGATTTTGGTACAGACCTACCCGCAATCGGGTTTGCAGTGAATGTAGATTTGGCTAGCAGTATTGCTGAAAAACATCCACCAATGACAGCAGATGTACTTGTGATGGCAGCAGATGACACTTATTTGGTAAAAACCATTCAATATCGAAAACAACTCATTGCCAAAGGGCAGATTGTGGAAAATTGTGTGTTGGAAAACAGAGAAGATGCGATTGGCTATGCGATGCGTTGTGGAATTGCACAGGTGCATATCATCGGGAAAACAACAGAGATTATTGATGTAGAGCAGGTGAACGTATGAAACCAATCAGAATTGCGTTGACAAAAGGACGTTTAGAAGAAAAAAGTATAGAGATGTTCGAAGCATTGGGATATGATTGCAGCGAAGTACGTAATAAAGGACGTCGTCTGGTGCTGCCAATCAAAAATGCCAATATTGAAATTATTCTGGCAAAAGCTGCGGACGTGATTACCTATGTTGAAAATGGTGTATGCGATTTAGGCGTAGTTGGTAAAGATACCATTATGGAGACCGGCGGTACATTTTATGAAGTAGTAGATTTAGGGTTTGGTCGTTGTAAATTTGCTCTTGCATTGCCAGAGGGTGTAGATTTTTATGCAGGGTATCACACCCGCTGTATTGCCAGCAAATATGTAAATGTAACACGTAATTATTTCGAAAAGAAAAACATGGACGTAGATATCGTAAAAATAGAAGGCTCTGTAGAACTGGCACCTATTTTAGGTTTGTCTGATGCTATTGTTGATATTGTAGAGACAGGGACTACTTTGAAAGAAAATGGGCTTGTAGTGACAGAGGATGTTTGTCAAGTCAGTGCAAGATTAATAGTGAATATTGCCAGTATGAAATTGCGTAAAGCAGAAATTGAAGAGTTAATTGTAAAAATTGAACGCTATGTACAGGAGCAGGAGGCGCAAAAGATATGATTTCCATTACAATTGCAGACGGCAGTGCTGAAAAAGCATTATTAAATAGTTTGCGCCAGCGCAGTGGCGAAACGGATAAAAAAGTAACAGCATCTGTTACTGAAATTCTGGAAAATGTAAAAGCCAGAGGCGATGAAGCGGTTAAAGAATATACTTTGAAATTTGATGGCAGATGCCCGGAACACATGGAAGTGACCCGTGCGCAGATGGACCAAGCTGTAGCAGATGCAGATCCTCGTTTTGTAGAGGCGCTTACAAATGCCATGGAGAATATTAAAGAGTTTCATAGTCGTCAGAAACAGCAGAGCTTTATTGATGCTAAACCAAATGGTGTCATTATGGGCCAGCGCATTCGTGGGCTGAAACGTGTAGGATTGTATGTACCGGGAGGTACAGCAGCATATCCATCTTCCGTATTGATGAATGCGGTACCTGCTAAAATTGCCGGTGTTGAGGAAATTATTATGGTGACTCCGCCTTTGAAAGACGGTACTGCTAACCCGGATATTTTGGTAGCAGCGGCTTTGGCCGGTGTGGATCGGATCTTCCTGATGGGTGGCGCTCAAGCAGTAGCGGCGCTTGCCTATGGTACAGAAACCATTCCGAAAGTAGATAAAATTGTAGGACCGGGCAATATTTATGTAGCTACAGCCAAACGCATTCTTTATGGTGTGGTGGATATTGATATGATTGCAGGGCCAAGTGAAATTCTGGTAATGGCCGATAGTACAGCCAATCCAAAATTCTTGGCTGCAGATTTAATGAGCCAAGCAGAGCATGATGTATTAGCCTCCTCCATTCTTTTAACTACGGATCAGACTGTAGCAGAGGAAACAATGAAAGAATTAGAGCGTCAGATGGCGTTGCTATCTAGAAATGAAATCATTGAAAAATCACTCCGAGATTACGGTGCAATCATTGTATGCCGCAGTGTAGACGAAATGGTGGACATGGCCAACGAATTGGCGCCGGAGCATCTGGAAGTAATGATGGAAAATCCGCTGCAATATCTGGGTCGTCTGGACAATGCCGGTTCTGTATTCTTAGGGCAGTATGCACCGGAGCCTTTGGGTGATTACTATGCAGGGCCGAATCATGTACTGCCTACAAGTGGTACGGCGAGATTTTTCTCTCCATTGGGTGTGGATAGTTTTATCAAAAAATCCAGCTATATTTATTATACAGAAGATGCATTGCGTGCGGCTCATGACGATATTGTGTGTATTGCAGAAAGAGAACAACTGACTGCTCATGCGAATTCTATCAAGGTGAGATTCGAAAGGGAGGCGGAATGATATGGCTTATCAATTACCTGAAAAATTAAGAACATTAGAACCTTATCAGCCGATTATCGGGCAGTTTAACGTGCGTTTAGATGCCAATGAAAGCTTTATTAGCCTGCCGGATAATATTCGTAAAGAAATTGGCGAAAAAGTAGCACAGATAGATTTTAATCGCTATCCGGATCCTTACGCGGTAGAACTGTGCAGTAAATTTGCAAATTATTTTAATGTGCCGTCTGATTTGGTGGTGGCTACCAATGGCTCCGATGAATTGCTGTTTTTGTTGACCTCTTGCTTTTCTGATGCAGGGGACACTTTGATGATGGTAAAACCGGACTTCAGTATGTACGGCATTTATGCCGAACTGGCAGGTATGCGGGTAGAAGTGTTTGAAAAAGACGATGCATTACAGATTGGTGTAGATGCTTTGATTGCCAAAGCGAAAGAAAAACAGGTGAAAATTCTGATGTTTTCCAATCCATGCAACCCTTCTTCATTGATTGAGTCTCGAGAAGATGTTATAAAAATTGTAGAATCCTTAGAAGATACACTGGTCATTGTAGATGAAGCCTATATGGAATTTGCAGATAATGCATCTGTAATGGATTTGGTAGAAAACTATCCAAATATGATGGTGCTGAAAACATTATCAAAAGCATTTGGCTTGGCTGCGGCACGACTCGGTTTTGCAGTATCTAACAGTACGCTTATTCATGCGCTGAAAGCGGCAAAATCTCCATACAACGTAAATACCATGTCACAGATAGTAGGGAGTATTATATTTGATCATCCTGAATATATCAATGAATGTATTGCGAAAATCAGAGCTTCCCGCGATGCCTTGTATAACGATATGTTGGCCTTGAAGGAGCGTCAGCCGAAGATTAAATCTTTGATGAATACCAAATCAAACTTTGTATATATGGAAGTGGAAGATGCAGCAGGTGCTTTCCAAGCGCTACGTGAGCAGGGGATTGCCATTCGCCTGATGAAAAATTATTTGCGTATTTGTGCAGGAAGTGAAGAAGAAAATGCTGCGATGCTTAATGCATTGGAAACATATTTGAAAGGAGCCTGAGTATGCGCTGTACAGAAATCAAACGTGAAACAAAAGAAACACAAATTCAGTTAATGCTGAATTTAGATGGGAAAGGCACTTTCAGTGGAAGCAGTGGTATAGGATTTTTTGACCATATGCTTACCGCTTTTGCGGTACACGGTGGATT
>JAFNVD010000044.1 GCA_017383785.1 Peptococcaceae bacterium
ATATTGAACGAACAAGGCAGCAGTATCATGCAAAAGCCCATTGGCACGTATGTCACAATTTTTACAGATGCACTGGGCATCAATCATCACGGCGTACATGATACGTTAGCCGATATCGTGACCCAACAGTTATCTCCTTTTCTTGCACATTTGCAGCAAGAAGATTGTGTGCTGGTGGTGGGCTTAGGCAACCAAAATGCTACACCCGATGCACTGGGACCTCGTGTGGTGCAGCGCATTATGGCTACACGCCATTTGTATGGCAATGTGCCCAAAGAAGTGTTAGAAGGGGTACGTCCGGTAGCAGCCATTACCCCCGGGGTATTGGGTATGACCGGTATTGAATCGGCCGAATTGGTTTTGAGCATGGTACGCACTGTGCAGCCTGCCATGGTAATTGTCATCGATGCATTGGCTGCAGGAAATGCCGAGCGTATCGGTACTACCATTCAAATCTGCAATACAGGAATTCATCCCGGTGCCGGAGTGGAAAATCCACGTAAATACATCAATGCAGAAACGTTAGGGATTCCGGTGATTGCTATCGGCGTGCCGACTGTGGTAAAAGCGAGACTGATTGCACATCAAGTACTGGAGCAATATCACCATGCACTAACCGAACAGCTGCAAGATCGTCGATTGCCTTATTATGCCCATCAAACAATGGAATCGGTACTATCACAGTGCAGCCCTTCACTGGAAGTCACACCAAAAGAAATTGATGATATTATAAACAATTGCAGCACTGTCTTGGCCAAAGCCATTACAAAAACGCTGCATCCTGACATGAATGCAGCGTTTGCAGAAAGCTTTTTTTGATTATTTTCGTTTTTTCAGCACATGGTTCCGAATATAGGCAAAGGTTGCGGTTTCGCCTTGGTCTTTGAGCATGGTTAACAGTTCTTCCAACAACGCTTTGGTATCCGGGTGCAGGAGATAACTGTTCTTGGAGTTGATATAATAATCAAAGGGATCCCGATCGGTGTACAGCTCTTTGCGATAAGTTTTGCTGGCCGCCATGCGATCACAAAACATTTCCACCACATACTTTACCGGCATGCGGTTCCCTACCAATGGATGATCGCCTTCGGGCGAATAGTCAATCCAATATTCCAAATGATGTTTATTGCGTCCTTTATGGTGCAGCCACGCAGAGCTGTAGCCTTTGGCTTTGCGTTCTGCATCATTGGGACTGCGGTTGCCTTGGAAATATCGAAATCCCGGCAGCAATTCTACGGGAGAATATTTACTCATATCATGCAAAATCCCCTGACGATACAATCCGACACGGAAACAATGCTGCATGACCAGTTTTTTATGATGATTGATGGTTTTTAAATGATTCAGCCACTTCATGTTTGGTTCACCACTTTCTAATGAGGATTGTGTACTCACTATAGTATATTCATTATAACAAAAAACGACAGAAATCAAAACGACTTTCTTGTATTTTATGTCATTTTGCGATATACTATTTATGTTCATTCCGTGTTGTATCCATATTATGCACGATACAATGCTTACAATAAATTTTACGAGGTGACGTACTATGGAAGCTCTTACACAAGAATTGTTTCAAAAACATGTCATTGAAGAACAGCAGAACTGTCTCATCTTAGCCGTAAAGGAAGGGTGCCCAATCTGTCAGGAAATGCATCCATTAATCGAAGAAGTGGAGGCAGCATATGCCAATGCTCCGTTCAAATTTTATCTTTTGGATGCGATTGCAGAAGAAGAATTTTATAAGAGTTTAAAACTGCAAGGGACACCAACCACCATGTTCTACCGCAATGGGGAATTGCAGCAGAAATTTACCGGTATGCGTGAATTTGATGAAGTAGAATTTTTGGTGGATCGCGCTATTGCAGGCAAATAAAATAAAATAAAAAAATTGTAGGGGCTAGCGACTCGATAGCCCGCTAGATAGATGCTATCTAACGGGATGCCGAGGTCGTCATCCCCTACTTTTTTTGTATTTATTTTTTAAACAATTTCTTTCCCGTTGATAAATACACGGTTTGGACGTCCCATAATTTCAAACGGATGGCCATCCCACACTACTACATCGGCATCTTTTCCTGCTTTCAGGCTGCCGATTCTGTCCTCTGCTTTGAGGATTTTGGCAGGCACAATCGTCAGGGCCTTAAATGCATCGTATTCACTCATACCTTCGCGCATAGCCAGACCTGCGCAGATTGGCAAAAACTGAATCGGTGTGCATGGTGCATCGGTAATAATGGCTACATCTACACCGGCATTGGCCAAAACACCCGGCGTACGGAATGTCACATGTTCCATTTCTACTTTAGCACGATTGCTAAAGCTTGGCCCTACAGCCACCGGCACTTTTGCTTCTACCAGTTCCTCTACAATGAGATGCCCATCGGTACAATGCTCTACAACCAAATCCAAATTAAACTCGTCACGCAAACGAATGGCTGTCATGATATCATCAGCTCTGTGAGCGTGAGCACGTACCGGAATCCCGCCATTCAATGCTTTTGCAATATGTTCTGTCTGCAGATTAAATTCACGATCTTCATCGCTTTTGTTTAAATATTCTTTGGCTTCATAAAACCCTTGACGAGCAATGGCCATAGTTGCCATGCGAGTAGATGGGGTTTTGTCTTTTTCGCCGTATACACGTTTTGGATTTTCACCGAATGCCATTTTGAGCCCTGCTTCACCGTTTACCAGCATTTCTTTATAGGTTTTGCCTGCAGTTTTCATAACAGTAATCAAGCCGCCAAATACATTGGCACTGCCCGGTGTCACCATTACAGTGGTAATACCCGCTCTGGCTGCATCGCCAAATGCCAAGTCACGATAGTTAATGGCATCCATCGCACGCAATTCTGCGGTATTTGGCTCAGTCATTTCGTTGCAGTCATCACCCATCGGCTGATGAATTTCTTCATCAATCCCAATATGGGTATGGGCATCGATAAAGCCCGGTGTCACGATACGCCCTTCCACATCAATCACCTGTGCATCCTGTGGAATCACAACTTCCGCACCCACCGCAACAATTTTGTTATTTTCCATCAATACTGTACCACATTCGATGATGCCATCTTCCATCGTGTACAGTTTCCCATTGGTCAACGCTATCATTTTCGTTTATCTCCTGTTTTCTTTGCATTTTGTTTTGCATGCTCTTTCGCCTGTGTATCGGCATTCGGTTCATCCTTGCGCATAGTCAACGCAATACGCCCACGACGCAAATCCACTTCCAGTACACGCACTGTAATAATATCCCCTACCGATACTACTTCCATTGGATGTTTGATAAATTTGGTGCCGAACTGAGAAATATGAATCAAGCCATCTTGTTTTACACCAATGTCTACAAAAGCGCCAAAATCTACTACATTGCGTACAGTCCCTTTTAGCTCCATGCCCGGCTTCAAATCTTCCATAGAAAGCACATCGCTGCGAAGCAATGGTGGTTCCAGTTCTTCACGAGGGTCTCTGCCCGGTTTTTGCAGCGCCGCAATGATATCTTTCAGCGTCGGTTCGCCTATTTCTAATTCTTTGGCCATATCTTTTATGGATACTTGCTGCAATGCGTTACGCACTTCGGCTAATTTTTCTGTACGCAAATCATTTTTATCATAGCCTAGACGTTGCAGCAACGCTTCCGCTGCTTGATAAGATTCCGGATGCACCGGTGTATTGTCTAACGGATTATCGCCATCTGCAATGCGGATAAACCCAGCACACTGTTCATAGGCTTTTGGCCCTAAACGAGGCACTTTTAATAACTGTTTACGATTGGTGAGTTTGCCCTGTTCATTACGCATTTTTACGATGCCATCGGCAGTCGCACGACTCAAACCTGCCACGTATTGCAATAATGCACTGGAGGCGGTATTCAGCTCTACACCGACACCGTTTACACAGTCTTCCACTACTGCATGTAACGCCTCATCCAGTTTTTTCGGTGTTACATCATGTTGGTACTGCCCTACCCCTACAGCTTTTGGCTCTATTTTCACCAGTTCCGCCAAAGGATCCTGCAGTCTTCTGGCGATAGAAACGGCACTGCGCAACGATAAATCATATTCCGGAAACTCTTCCTTTGCAATCGGAGAGGCAGAATATACCGACGCACCGGCTTCAGACACAATAATATATTGTACACCACTACATTCACGAATCACATCGGCAGCCAGTGCCTCCGATTCGCGGGATGCGGTACCGTTGCCAATCGCAATAATACTTACCTTGTGACGGGCAATCATATCTTTCATAATGGTTTTGGCTTCCTGATATTTTTTCTGTGGCGGATGTGGATACATAACCCCCACTTCCAGCACTTTACCGGTATCATCTACAACGGCCAGTTTGCAACCGGTACGAAAACCCGGGTCTACCCCTAATACAGTATGTCCTTTTACCGGTGCCTGTAACAATAAATTGTGCAGATTTTCAGAGAATACTTTAATTGCCTGCACTTCGCCACCATCAGTCAATTCATTGCGAATTTCGCGTTCAATGGATGGACCAATCAATCGTTTCCAGCTGTCACGGGCAGCTTCCTCCACAATAACTTGGCACTCATCGCTGCGATTTTTCTGATACTGCTGAATGATTTTGGCCAGTATCGTTTCTTCCGGCTGCTCCACTTTTACAGAAAGGACTTCTTCACTTTCTCCGCGGTTCATGGCCAAAATGCGATGCGGTGGAATATTTTTCACCGTTTCTTCGTATGCATAGTACATTTCATACGGTGTGGTTTCCTCATCTTCCAATGTTTTCTTCAACTTGGAAACAACCTTTCCATCTTTCCATGCCAATTGACGTGCCATTTTGCGCAGTTCGGCATCATCAGCCAAAATTTCGGCAATAATGTCCATTGCACCTTGAATAGCTTCTTCTACCGACCCTACACCTTTTTCTTCATCTATGTATGATTTTGCTTCTGTCTGTACATCGTTGGTAATGTCGCCTTCCAAAATACCCAGTGCAAAAGGTTCCAATCCTTTTTCTCTGGCAATTCCCGCACGCGTACGACGTTTCTGTTTATATGGCAGGTATAAATCCTCTACTTCCTGTAGAATCTCTGCCTGACGAATTTTTGCTTCCAACTCGTCTGTCAATTTGCCCTGTTCTGCAATATTTTTTATAACATCCTCTTTACGTTGTTCTAAATTACGTAAATACTGCAATCGGTCTGACAACTGACGCAATACCACTTCGTCCATTTCTCCGGTCACTTCTTTACGGTACCGTGCAATGAAAGGAATTGTATTGCCACCATCCAACAACTCTACTGCTGCTGTTACTTTCCCTAGTGGACGATTTAATTCTTTTGCCAGTTGTTTTAACTGCTGTGTCATGTTATGCCTCCTCACGAACGGTATTCCAGCGCAATCCCATACTAATTAAGAGGGCCTGGTCTACCTGCTCCATAATCTGTTTGTCCAATGTACAGATATATTCTTTTAGTCTTGTTTTATCAATGGTACGTACTTGTTCTACCAATACTACCGAGTTTTTAGCTAATCCATTTTCTCTGCCTGCTAAATCCACATGAGTTGGTAATTTCGCTTTCGTTAGCTGCCCTGTAATGGCTGCTACAATTGTGGTCGGACTATGCTGATTGCCTACATCATTTTGTATGATCAACACAGGACGCACACCGCCTTGCTCGGAACCTATCACCGGATCCAGCTCAGCATAAAAAACATCTCCTCGTTTTACCTTTGCCATAATGCTACTCCAACAAATTAATCTTTATCTTTTTATTATTCAATATATACTCGCGGTACACGAGACGCAATACTACATGTTACTTCGTGCTCAATTGTGCCCCAATGACGTGCCATTTCTGTTACAGTAATAGACACACCGTCAGCAGCCCCCAAAAGAATAACCTCTTCCCCTGCTTGCATATCCGGAATCTCCGAAGCATCTACCATAAACTGATCCATGCAAATTTTCCCGATAATCGGCAGTTTTTTACCGCGACAAAGAATATATCCATTGTTGCTTAACATACGGTTATACCCATCCGCATACCCTACCGGAATCGTTGCAACCAAAGTATCTTGGTGCAATTCAAATGTACCATTATAACCAATCAATCGGCCGGCCGGCAGCATTTTCACATGGGCCACGCGAGCTTTCCACGTAAGTACCTGTTTCAAATGCGGAAAATGGTGCATTTGATCCGATGGCTGATAACCATACAGCATAATACCGGGACGCACCATATCAAAATAACCTTCCGGAATATCAATAATACATGCACTTGCACCTAAATGATAGGTCGGAATTCTTACCCCTGTCCGTTGCTGCAGCGCATCGATAAAGGATTGAAATTTTTCAATCTGTTCTAATGCATACGTTTTGTCATATTCATCGCCATTAAACAAATGGCTAAACAAGCCTTCCACTTCAACGGCTTCCAGATTCAACACTTTTTCTGCAATGGCAAGGCCCTCTTCATCGGCCTGAAAACCGAGTCGAGACATACCGGTATCTAATTTTAGATGTACTTTTGCATTTTCCCCAACTGCCAAAGCAATTTTATTTAGTTTTTCAGCTTCCTGAACATTATACATTGTTAGACAAATCTCTTGTTCAATTGCCAATGCATATCCTTCTACAGGAGTCCAACCCATTACTAAAATAGGACAATTAATCCCCGCTTCGCGCAGTTCTATCGCTTCACTTAAAATTGCAACCGCAAGAGAATCAGCACCGGCTTCCAAACAAGCCCTGCCGACCTGCACTGCACCATGCCCATAGCCGTTCGCTTTCACTACAGCAGCTATTTTTACATCTTTTCCTACAAGTTGTTTTACCATGCGACAATTATGCTTTATATGTGCCAGATTTATTTCTACCCAGGACGGCCGATATACTTTTTTGTATTTTCCTACGCTCCCTAATTTCATACAATATTCACTCCTGCTATGCTTTTTATACACCGGCAAATTCAGTGCAACAGCTGTATATACCCTGCCGATTAAACACCTTGTTTGAATACGGTCGGAATATACGCAATGATGTCCCCCGCTTTACTGCTTACTTCACCAATTGTCTCAGCTACCAGCTGCCCGGCTCTGCCGTGCAAATAAACAGCTATACAACACGCATCTTCCGGTTTCATCCCTTGTGCCAACATAGCACCAATGATACCGGACAGCACATCTCCACTGCCGGCTACTGCCAATGACGGACTATCAGTAATATTCATATACAAACGCCCATCCGGTGTTGCAACAACAGTATTGGCACCTTTCAGCACCACCCATACACCATGCTCTTGTGCGAAAGACTGTGCTACCTCCAAACGGTGCTGCTGAATATATTCTGTAGAAAGACCGGTTAGTCTAGCCATCTCACCCGGATGCGGCGTCAGGATTACTTGACAATCACTATCCTTTACTTCATCCAGCCAGTATTCTGCTACATTAAGTGCATCCGCATCTACAACTACACCACAACTTCCTGCCTGTAAGACTTCCAACATCATCATGCCGGTACGTTCTGTAGCACCCATGCCCGGCCCAATCACAACCGCAGACTTACCTGGCAAGAGATGCTGCACACTATCTTCTTGTACAGGATGCACCATAGCCTCAGGTATATTCACAGCTACATGCATCTGAATAGAGTCAGGCACAGCACAACTAACAAGCCCTACACCGGAACGCAATGCCGCTTGGGCTGCTAACGTAATGGCTCCACTCATACCCATAGAACCGCCAAGCATCAATAAATGACCGTATGTGCCTTTATGACTTTCTCTACTGCGCACTGTCTGGCAACGCTGCAAATAGGTTTGATCAATAATACTGCAATTCAAGTCCAATGACTGATAAATTTCCTGTGGGATACCGATATCTTTTACCACAACTTTGCCGCAATATTTCAAACCTTTATTCATATAATGTCCACATTTTGGCTGCGCTAATGCCACAGTATAATCAGCCTTAATGCATTTTCCCCACAGTTCCCCTGTATCGCTGTTGAGCCCAGATGGTACATCTATCGCTACTTTGATACAGCTGCGACGATTGATAATTTCTATTACCTGCTCTGTTTTTCCGGTTACTTCACGGCTCGTACCTGTACCCAACAATGCATCAACCAAAATGTCGCTGTAATTCACTGTCACTTTGAATAAGTGCATGCTGTTTTCGCTATCCAGCAAGTACAATTTTACAGGCAATCGAGATAAAATCTCATAGTTGCGTTGTGTACTTGGAGACAGTTCGCGCTCTGCCAACAAAAACACTTTTACCGGAACGCCTAACATATGCAGATAACGAGCTACTACCAGCCCGTCTCCACCATTGTTGCCAGCACCCGCCAAAATAGTTACGGTTTTTTCGGACAAATCATCAAATTGCTCCTGCAGAAAATCCGCCACTGCCTTCCCGGCGTTTTCCATTAATACAATTTCCGGAATACCTAGTTCTTCTATTGTTTTGCGATCAACCTGCCGCATTTGCTCTGCTGTTACAAGATACATGTTATTCCTCCTCTATAATCGCCGTCGCAATGGCATAGGCTTCTGAATGACTTAAACTAATGTGTACACGCACAAAACCATGCTCCGTGGCAAATATTTGTGCCGCTCCATGTAATATAACCTGTGGCTGACCGGAAGATTGATTGAGTACCTCTATATCTGTCAATCCAATTCTACCAAGGCCTGTTCCCATTGCTTTGCTAACCGCTTCTTTCGCCGCAAACCGTGCAGCAAAAGATTGCCATGGATTTCTTTTTCGCTGACAATAGGCAATTTCCTTTTCTGTATATACTTTTTGTAAAAACCGCGGATTTTTTTCTATTGCTTTTTGAATCCGGCTGATTTCTACCATGTCTGTCCCAATGCCAAAAATCATGGTGTGCTCATCACCACTTTTACTACATCTGCAATCTCATTTGCCAAGCGTTCAATTTGCTCCTGTTTTTTACCTTCTACCATCACACGCAACAAGTTTTCTGTGCCGGATGCACGTACCAGTACGCGTCCTGTATCCCCTAATTCTGCTTCTGCCTTATCGATAGCAGCTTTGATTTCCGCTTTGTTTTCCCAGCCTTGTTTTTGTTTTACCGGTACATTGATTAAAATCTGTGGATATTGTTCCATTTCATTGGCCAAAGCAGATAATTTACGTTTACTTTGTTTCAGAATCTGCAACAATTTCACACTGCTTAAAATCCCATCCCCAGTGGTGTTGTCCATACCAAATACAATATGGCCGGATTGTTCACCACCAAGCACGGCACCGCTTTCTTTCATGCCTTCGATAACATAACGGTCTCCTACTGCTGTTTCCAATGTTTGAATGCCACGTTCTTTACACGCCACTTTTAGCCCAAGGTTGCTCATCACTGTAATCACGATGGTGTTTTCTTTAAGTAGGCCTTCTTTGTCTAAATAACTGCCAAAAATCAGCAATAATTTATCGCCATCTACCACATTGCCTTCTTCATCGACTGCCAGCAGACGATCAGCGTCACCATCATAGGCAATCCCTAAATCTGCTTCTTCTCGTACTACAGCTTTCCGCAACTGTTCCAAATGAGTAGAACCACAGCCATCATTGATATTGATGCCATCGGGCTTGCAGGAAATCGCTACAACATCCGCACCTAAAGAGCGTAATAATTTCGGTGCAATATAACTAGCTGCACCATTAGCACAGTCTGCCACTACACGAATTCCATTAAAATCTCCATCGACTTTGCTCTGAATAAAATGTGCATATTTATCTGCAGCTTCGTCATATGGGATCACACGTCCTACATTAGCACCGGTTGGATTCGGGATATCCATCAAACCATTTTCAATGACTTCTTCGATAGCGCGTTCCATTTCATCAGGCAGCTTTGTACCTAATGGACTAAAGAATTTAATACCATTGTCCTGATATGGATTATGCGATGCAGAAATTACTACACCGGCCATACAGTTCAACATACGTGTTAATACCGCTACTGCCGGTGTTGGTATTACGCCGGCCTGGTATACATTGACTCCGGTAGAGCAAATACCGGCAATCAGACTTGCTTCCAACATATCACCGGAAATACGAGTATCTTTCCCAATCACCATCGCCAACTCTTTATCGGGTAATCCGTCTCTTTTTAATACAAACGCTGCTGCTCTGCCCAGCTGATACGCTAGTTCGGCTGTCAGCACTACATTGGCTTCGCCACGTACACCATCAGTTCCAAATAATTTCATAGGGATAACCTCCTATATCATTCATGTTTCTATTCGCTCTGCATTTCAGTTGTAACAAATTCGCCTGCGTCAGGCAACATAGACATTGCTTCTGCCTCTAATGTTACTGTCACCACTTGTGGTGATACCGACTGTAAGGATTTCTGAGCTGTTTCGTTGGATGTCTCTACCTGCACCGGCAATGTATATGTCCCTTCTGCGAGACCGGTACAATCCACATAAAATAGCACCGTATCCAAAAGTGGTTGTGTTGCTAGCCATTCTGCATTCCCATTTAACACAAACGAAACTTTCTCAGGATTCATAACACAAGCCAACCCGTCGGCAATATTTTTGGCTACAATGTTGGCCTCCAGTTTACGCTCATCTTGTATCGGCTGCACATACAAACGCACTGCAATTTCTGCATCTGCACGAAATTCGGTGCTATCTGTCTGTGCTGTGACACCTTCCGGAAGCTGCAAGATGCCCAACAGCTCTTTATCGGCCGTCATCCCGGAAATATCAATCGGCACAGTTTCCACTGCATTGATATCAGCAAGCAAACTGCTTTTCCCCTGAATAATCACGCGATCCGGCTGTATATCCGTATGCTGTAGCTCATAATACGGTGCTACGGCACCATTGGTGCGCAAATACACCGGTACTTCTTTTTGCAGAATCTGATCAACTACAACAGTTACTTTATCCGGTGTATAGGTAAAACGATCTACTACCGCCGTACTGCTTACTTGCACCGGATAAGATCCGCTTCCAGTATAAGCTCCTGCTAAATCTACCGTAGCCGTAAAGTCATCACTGCGCAAGCTCATAATATCGGTTTCATTACCCTTCACCGTAATTTGCACCGACTGTCCGGCGTTTTCTACTACATATCCGGACACAAGATTTACATAGCGGACAGGGATTGTAAGCTGACGCTCTTTCAATGGATTTTCCTGCGCATCTGCATAAAACCACAACAACACTGCACATACCAGTGCAACGATTTTCAACAGATTATCATTTTGCTTCTGACTGGTCGTTTTTGCTGTCATTTGTCCCCCTCCATTTCTGAATCATTGCACTAAACGTGAATGTGTCCTCCACTTCCATTTTAAGCCTTGTCATCAAAATCTGGCGCAACTGTTTTTCTGTTATATTATAATGTAATTCTCCATGTTCCGCCACGGAAACAGCACCGGTTTCCTCCGAAACAATGCATACAATGGCGTCACTTACCTCCGACAACCCAATTCCGGCACGGTGACGTGTACCAAGAGATTTGCTGATATCCTTTTTTTCACTTAAAGGCAGATAGCAACTCGCTGCCAGAATGGTATCATCTTTAATAATTACCGCACCATCGTGCAATGGTGTATTGACGATAAAAATATTACCTAATAGCTGTTGACTCAGCGCACCATCAATCTTAATCCCGGTATCCACATATTCATTTAACCCAACTTCCTGTTGCAATGCAATCAATGCACCTGTATGACTTCGTCCGGCATCCATCAAAAACGGCACCAATTGGTTGACAACATGCTCTACCGCTGCATCTTCACGATTCTTGCGATTTCCCGGAATCAAAGTACTATTGCCCAGCTGCTCCAAAAACTTGCGCAGTTCAGGCTGAAATACTACCGGTATGGCAATTAACAGCAAGGTCTGCACTTGGTCAAGAATCCAAGTAACCGTTGTCAATTGCAAAAGGCGACACAGCACATTCAAAATCAATAACAGCGCTATCCCTTTTAAAAGCTGTTCTGCACGTGTACCGCGCACCATAGATATAATTTTATAAATCAAAATCGCCACAATCGCAATGTCTAATATGGCAATCGGGTGAAAAAGCTGTGTGATATCAATCATTGCTATATCTCCTTTGCTCCTATAATATAATTTCAATATAAGAACTTATAATAGCCCAATAAAATAATACATTCCCATTTTCCAAAGAAAATAGCTTTTATCTGAAGCAATATCTGTTATAATATATACAGTAGTCTACTGCTACATTATAGCTTATTTTACCGCATGCTACCAACTTTTTTTGCAATTTATTATAAATATCTTTTACTTTCATCGTTTTAAATGATTTTTGACTAAAATACATTAAAGTTAAAAAAAATGCATCTTTTGCGTTGTGTTTTGCGTCTAATAGTAATGGGACTTATTTCATACACTTTATTCAGAGAGGAGCAGCATTCATGCGTCAATCACATATACCAAAATGGATTCCGACAGTTAGTATCATGTGTTTACTATTAGGATTATTTCTATCATGGGAATTCCAAGTACAGGCTGCTATAAGAGAAGCAACTGCTGACCATCGAGTGGAAACTATGGTTTCTCTGGTTACAAATCTAGAATCAGAAAATGCGGCATTGGAAACACAGCTCGCCTCCGTGCGACAAGAAACAGATACTATCATTATGAATTCCAGTTCTAGTGAAACACAGCTGGCAACACAGCAGCACCAGCTTACACAGCTGCAAATTCGAGCAGGGTTAACAGCTTTGGAAGGACCGGGCGTAACAATTACATTAGATGACAACAAAAATATTTTGATTGGCGATGACCCTAACCGTTACGTCATCCATTACGAAAACCTTTTGTTCATCATAAACGATCTGCGTAATGCCGGAGCAGAAGCTATCAGCATCAATGGACAACGTATCGTTGTATCATCTGAAATTCGCTGTGTTGGTAATGTAATTCTCATTAATACCACACGACTGGCTCCGCCATTTGAAATCTCTGCTATCGGAAATCCGACCACATTAGCAGAAGCAATTGAATATAGCAGCACATATCAGCAACTGCAGCTGTCCGGCTTCCCGGTAAGCTGCAAAGCAACTGATATTCACAGTACAAACATCAAAGTACCTGCCTATACCGGCAGTTTCTCTACCAAAGCACTTTCACATGAACAATCACTTGACTTAGAGGAGGGAGCATAATATATGGTTTGGTTGATTCCTATATGCGCACTGGCGCTGGGCATTATGCTCGGTTCCATTTTATCGTTTCAAATTCCACTTTGGATGGCAAAATACTTATCTATTGCAGTACTGGCAGCCTTAGACTCCGTACTTGGCGGTGTACGCGGTATCTACGAAGATAACTTCAACGGGGTTGTACTGCTTACCGGTTTTGTTTCCAATGCACTCTTAGCAGCTCTGCTGGCATTTCTCGGAGACCAGCTTAGTGTAGATTTATATATGGCTGCGGTGTTCGTATTTGGTATTCGTATATTTAATAATTTAGCTACGATTCGTCACTATATCGTGTCCGCTCTTCTCAAACGTCATAATATGCATGCTACAATCGGCGAAGAACATAGCTTAGAACGTACCAACACCATACAAGATGCCATCAACAGCACCTTAGAAAATGATATCAAGCACTAATTGCATCAATACATCAAGGATTTAGAAAGGAGTGTCTGAAGTAATGAAGAAGAAAATTCATGGATGGCAAATTTATTTGGCCGTCACCTTTATATTGCTCGGTTTGTTGATTTCCACACAAATTCAGACACAAAACCGTCTGGATTCCGATTTAGCCAGTCAGTCTGCCAGTGATTTGACCATTATGGTAAAAAATCTGACTGACCGTCGCCTATTACTGACTGAAGAACTAGCTGAAGCCGAATACAATTTAGAACTCTATCAAGAAGAATATCTCGATGATTCTCTACTATTGGAGAAAATGAATAACGATATCGCACGTTTGGAGCTCATCAACGGCACCATTCCGGCAAAAGGGCCTGGTATTGTAATCACTGTCTCAGGGCACCTGCTAGCCTCTGATTTAGCTGTACTGGTAAACGAGTTTTGGGCTGCCGGAGCTGAAGCGGTGGCGATTAATGATGTACGAATTACACCATATAGCGGATTTGACTATATCGGCACCAGCACTGCTACGTATCTTACCTGCGGAGGAGAAGTGCTGACAGAACCTATCATATTACAAGCTGTTGGAAACAGCGCCACATTAGAACGTAGCATTGTAATGCCTGGCGGAATCGCAGACAACCTAGAAGTATATCAGGTTTATCTAGATATCCAACACACTGACGATTTGCATTTACCTGCAGTACCGTCTCAACCACAGTTGCAATACGGTAAAGTCCCGGAAAAAACGGAATAATCTAATGGATAAAAACAACTCACAAGAACGCAAAAAAGCATTCAGGGAAATCTCCCTGAATGCTTTTATTTGTCTTACAACTTATTTATTGTTAGATAATTTACCATTTGTCCATTTGGTAACGCACAGAGCACCTGCGATGTCACCGGTGATGTTCATTGTGGTACGACCCATGTCAAACAGACGGTCTACAGCAATGATTAAGCCGATATAGTCAACAGGAATACCTACAGTACCCAGTACCATGGTCAACATGATTACGCCGGCACCAGGAGTACCTGCGGTACCGATAGCAGACAGAGTAGCAATTGCTACTACCATAATCAGCTGAGTTAATGTCAACTGTACACCTGCGCAAGTAGCTAAGAATACAGTTGCTACGCACATGTAGATTGCTGTACCATCCATGTGTACAGTAGCGCCTAATGGCAGTACGAAAGAGGAAATATCTTTGTCAGCACCCATATTGTCTGCACATTCTTTGGATACAGGCAGTGTTGCTGTACTAGATGCAGAAGTAAATGCGAAAATCATCGCAGGTACAGCACCTTTAAAGAATGCAACAGGGCTCAATCCTGCAAATGCTTTTGCAGAGAAAGAATACACAATGATTGCATGCAGGAAATAACCAACATACGCACACAGTAATACCAGTGCCAGAGAACCCAGAATAGATGCACCCTGAGTAGCTGTTACCCATGCCATGTAAGTGAATACACCGATTGGAGACAGACTGATAATGAATGCCATCAGCTGTTCGATAACTGCATAAGCGGAATCAACGAAATCACGGCACATCTGAGATTTTTCGCCTGCAGCCAACATAGCACCACCTAAGAACAGTGCAATTACGATAACCTGCAGCATGTTTGCGTTTACAAATGCGCTCCACATGTTGGTAGGGAAAATACCAATCAGTACGCTCATAAAGCCGTCAAACTGTTTTGCAGTATAAGTAGTGTCGCCTAATGTCAGATTTGGGAACAGGTCTAATGCCAAGAATACATTTGCCAGTACCAAACCGATAATACAAGCTACTGCAGTAGTACCCATAAAGTACCCAACAGTTTTACCACCTACAGTACCAACTTTTTTCAAGTCACCCATCGCCAAAATCCCCTGGATCATAGACAACAGTACTACAGGAACTACGATAAATTTCAGCAAGTTTACAAAAATATCACCGAATGGTTTCAGGAAGTTTTTTGTAAAATCTTGTGTCTGGGTGAAATAACATACCAAACCCACAACTACCCCCAGGATTAACGCAATGATAATCTGCTGAGGTAAACTCAATTTTTTCTTCATACTAGAACTCCTTTTCTAAGTATTATAAATTCGACTTGTTAATTTTAGCGTATTTCTGTGCATTTTGCAAGGACTTTATCAATAATTCCTACAATTCTGACTATTAAATATTAAGTTTTTCAAATAATAATGCACACAAAAAGTAAATTAGTATGGACTTTTTAAACATCCTCTAAAACTCAAAAAAGCTGCATCGAGATTACCCTCGATGCAGCTTTTATCATACATTTGTAGTTATTATTCAGCTACAGAATATTTGTCAGCCAGTTCAGCAACTGTGCCTTCTTCTAACAGTTTCTGTACAGAAGCGTTGATTTTGTTCAGCAGTTCTGTATTGCCTTTTTTCACTGCAATTGCATATTCTTCAGATGCAAATGCTTCAGAGTCTTCAACAATTTTCAGACCTTCGTTGTCGGATACATATTTGCTTGCAGTAGCAGAGTCGATTACTACTACATCAGCTTTGCCGTTTACCAGTTCCATAACTGCGTCAGTACCTTTTTTGAAGGATGTGTAGTTGTAACCCATATCTTTTACGCAAATTTCACCGGTGTAGCCCTGAATAACTGCGATTGTTTTGTCAGCCATATCTGTAGCTTTTGCAATTGCAGAATCTTCTTTCACAATCATAACCTGAGTAGCCAGGTAGTAAGGTGTGGAGAAATCTACTGCTTCCAATCTTTCTTCAGTTACAGTCATACCAGCGATAACTGCATCAACCTGACCGTTTTCCAGAGCGATCAGCAGAGAGTCAAATTCCATGTTTGCGATTTCTGCAACCAT
>JAFNVD010000006.1 GCA_017383785.1 Peptococcaceae bacterium
GATGATAAGATAGTTTCGCCTTACGCAGCCCCTCTGCACCGGTATCTTCTTCCCTGTTTACATATTGCACTGTTGGCCATTCATGCAGCAAAAACTCTTGATTGATGGCACCATATAAACCTGTAATGGTCCCATCCGCTTTTTCTACGTGTATAATGACCGTATTATCATTCAGCATTTCGCCTAACGTAAACGCTGCAATCTTCCCATCCAATCGTATTACAGCACCTTTATAATCCAGCACTTCAAAATGATCTAACGCCTCGCGAATGGCTTTCTGCTCACAATGCAGCCCCGAATCTAAAGAACCGCTGCATGCTTTCTGACCGCACCATGCCTCTAGATACTGCCACACTTCTTCGACCATATCCTCTGTCATAGGCTCATACACATAGTCGGGATGGTTTTTGCGGAAATTACTCAAATGATTTCGCTTGCTGTGATACTTTCTGCCTTTCAATTCACGCAAATCTTCGCCTAAATACGTATAGTCAAACAAATCTCGTTCTTCTTCCAAATAAAACAATCCCGGATATTCTGTTTCAAGCAATTGTGCAAAAGACTCGGTTACCGCTCTCATAATAAACGGCATCCCTTGTGATGAAAAATATTCGTCCAGTTGGACAAATACACTGCGCAAATCACACTTTGTATAATCGCCATAGGGCTGCAAAATCCAACTTTCGTCCATTTGCCCCGGCTTCACAATTAAAAGCCCATCTACAATCGCCCATTGCACTTCATAACAGTCTCGCCAAATAAACATATTGGTAAACGTACACTCTGAGTTGCGTGGCTGTACTTCACGGAAATACCGATCAATTGTCGGTTTATCCTCTAATGTTAAATTCTTAAATTCTATCATCTAACCCACCTAAACCTATCTATATTCAATACAAACAATCATTCACATAGCAATGATATTTTATCGTCTGTTCAATATATACCAAACACACACTAATTTTAAACGTTCTTTTTATGTTCAACCTATTAAATATTCTATCAAAAATATCCTATTCCCTTTTTTTCGTTCTCATTGTATTATGTACTTATAATGAAAAAGGATGTGAAATCCATGAGTGAAAAAATGACATACAAAAAAGCAAACACATTGTCTATCTTATCCGCAAACTGTCTTAACTTGAAAAGTCCTCTTGCTGATTGTCAAATCTGTCAAACAGTTTGCCCACAAAATGCACTATCATTTCATGACGAAAAATGGGAAGCTATCAATTGTACCCTTTGCGGAGTTTGTGCTATGGTGTGCCCTACACAGGTATTTCAGATTGATTTACCATACCTTTTGGCATTGCCTAGCCAGGATTTGATCCTAACCTGCACACAAAACACAGCTGTTCCGGAAAATGCACTACACATAAATTGTATGCAGCAACTGACTCCATTGTCCGTTGTACATTTATTATATCGACATCCTTCTGTATCTATCTATCTGCCAACAGAGCAATGCCAACAATGTACACACCAATGGTATGCACAAGGCTTTATACAGCAGCTAAACAACTATCAAATCCCGGCAGACAAGTTGCAAATCATTACAACAGCGTATCAGCCACCCGCGGCAGAAAACGGACGGAGAGAGTTATTTCGCGATCTTTTACATCGCACAGAAGATTCCACAAAAAAAGCAATTACACACGCTGTAGAAAAAATCACTGCTGAATTTTCTTCTAGAGAACTGGAGCAAAAAGAACCTGCCGTATTTCCCCATCGACTGCCGCTCTATGCTCTTTATTTAAAACAACAGCTGCCGATACCCAAAGCGCAAGAACTGCCATTTCGACACTTACAATGCACAGCATGCACATTTTGCGGTGCTTGTATGCATATTTGCCCAACACAGGCACTGGAGATAAAGAATGTACAGGAAGAAAAACATTTGGTATTCCATCCAGAACTATGTATCAACTGCAATTTGTGCAATGCGATTTGTATACAGCACGGATTATCGTGGGAAAATTTTATGACCGCCGAGCAATTTGTCCAATCGCCAATCTTATTGGCACACAGCCGAGAACAAATTTGCAGTCAATGTGAACACGAATTTTATCAGTGGCCTTCTGCTTCGGACTCTGCAGAACTACGCTGCGCATTCTGTCGCTAAACCAACATTTCATAAATTCATACAAAAAGCTGTTATTTCTAAAGTGCAATTGAAATAACAGCTTTCTTTTTGTTATCTAATTTTAGTTAGGCCAAGCAATTACCTCTAATGTTACATTGCCCACGCCTTTGCTCAGCATGCCAAGCTCTGCAGCAGCAGCAGTAGACAAGTCGATCACTCTGCCTTTTTTGTACGGCCCTCTGTCGGTAATTCGTACTTCTACACTTTTCTGATTCCACTCTGCAGTGACACGCACATATGTGCCAAACGGCAAGGTTTTATGGGCTGCAGTCAATGCATTTTGGTCATAACGTTCCCCGCTGGCTGTTCGTCTGCCATGGAATTTGCCACCATAGTAAGAAGCCTTCCCTGTTTCAAAAATCTCGCCATTGCCCATACGCATACCGCTATAACGGGACGGCAAAGTTTTTTCATAGATTGGCAAGTTCATAATCCAGCGAGATACAGATACTTCGCCATTGCTGCCAACTTTCATGGCATCTTCTTTCAAACTTTCAGGGTTTAAAGTCAGTGTATAAGTTTCTTTATCCCACTGAAACTCACAGTTTACCAACTGTACAAAGAAATGCACCGGCAAATACAATCTGCCATTTTCATTTAACACCAAATATTCGGCTCCGTTTAATCCATATGCCATCTTTTTGTCTAAATCCACTACCAACTGACAACGGTCCTGACCGGCAGAAATAATGACTTTGTCCTCTCCTTCATTATCAGCCCAAACCAAATCAGCAC
>JAFNVD010000045.1 GCA_017383785.1 Peptococcaceae bacterium
ATCATTTCGCACAATTATCTGCCATTCACATTGCAAACACAGAGAAACTCCTTATAATAGGCTTATAAAGTGTAGTTTTTAATTTGCACTATAATTCACAATTATAATATATTTCTGACAGGAGGTCATGTATATGGCATACGCATATCATGAAAAAATTGCTCGTATCAATTTGACTAACGGTACTGTTACCGTAGAGCATCTTGATCCTGAAGTAGCAAAAAAATTCATCGGCGGTCGTGGTTTAGGTACCAAAATTATCTACGATGAAGGCTGCGCAACTGTAGACCCATTAAGCGCCGACAACAAACTGGTATATATCACAGGTCCTCTGACCGGTGCTACCGCTCCGTCTTCCGGCCGTTACATGGTTGTTACCAAATCTCCGCTGACCGGTATGATCGCAAGCTCTAACTCCGGCGGTATTTGGGGTGCAAAACTGAAATATGCAGGTTGGGATGCTTTGATTGTAGAGGGCGAAGCACCTGAATGGACCTATATCAATATCGTAGACGATAAAATCGAACTGCTGAATGCAGAAGAATACCTGGGTATGTTCTCCGAAGCACTGGATGAAACATTAAAAGAAAAACACGGCAGCGATGCTTCCGTACTGTCTATCGGTATGGCCGGCGAAAAACAGTCCCTGTTGGCATGTATTATGAACGACAAAGACCGTGCTGCAGGCCGTAGTGGTGTTGGTGCTGTTATGGGTTCTAAAAAATTAAAAGCAATTGTAGTACGCCCTACCAAACGCAATGCCGATGATACTTTAGCATCTGCTGAAAACTTAAGAGAAGCAAACAAAGCTGCTATGGTAAACATCAAAGAAAACGGCTTAACCAGCACAGGGCTCCGTGAACTGGGCACTGCTTGTCTGGTAAACGTAATCAACAGCGTTGGTGCTCTGCCTGTACGCAACTGGCAGGATTCTTATTACGAACAGGCTGAAGATATTTCCGGTGAAACACTGGCTGAAAAATATCTGGTACGTGCAAATGCATGTTTCCGCTGCCCAATCGCATGTGGTCGTGTCATCAAAGTAAATGATAAAGTAGTTGGCGGTCCTGAATACGAACCAATCTGGGCATTCGGCGCAAACTGTGGCAACAACGATTTAGAAGTGATCAACGAATGCAATATGCTGTGCAATGAATACGGTTTGGATGCCATCTCCACCCCTTGCACCATCGCTGCTGCTATGGAACTGTATCAGCGCGGCGCTATCAAAGAAGAAGACTGTGCCGGTGCTCCGCTGGAATGGGGTAATGGCAACTCCTTGCGTGAATGGGTAAAACGTATGGGCAACCCTGAAACCGAACTGGATTATCTGATGAGCTCCGGTTCTGCCCGTCTGTGCGAACACTTCGGTATGCCGGAAGTATCTATGTCCGTTAAGAAACAGGAAATCCCTGCGTACGATGCCCGTGCAATCCAGGGGATTGGTGTTACCTATGCTACCTCTAACCGTGGCGGCTGCCATGTAAGAGGCTATACCATCGCACCTGAAGTAGTTGGTCTGCCGGTACAGTTAGACCGTACCGTAACCAACGAAAAAGCATTTTGGGTAAAAACATTCCAGGATTTGACTGCAGTCATTGACTCTATGGGTCTGTGCTTATTCACCTCCTTCGCTCTGGGTGCACCTGAATACACTGCGCTCTTAAATGCAGCATGCGGTACAGACTACACACCGGAACAGGTACTGGAACTGGGTGAACGTATTTACAACATTGAACGTATGTTCAACAAAGCTGCAGGTATGAAACCGGAAGACGACCGTCTGCCAAAACGTTTACTGAATGAACCTGTTGTATCCGGTCCATCCAAAGGCATGACATCCAAACTGGAAGTAACATTGCCTGAATATTATGAAGTACGCGGCTGGGACAACGCCTTCCCAACAGAGGAAACATTAAAACGTCTGGGACTTGACGAATGCATTGCCAATTAAGTATTATATGGGAGAGGGATTCACACCCTCTCCTATTTTCATTTGGAAAGGAGCATTGATATGATAGAAGTTCGTTTATTTGCTAATTTACGTAAAGGCCGAGAAAAAGTATATTTCATGGAATCCGGCAGTATTGCTACTGTGCAAGATATCATGGATCGCTTAGCAATTCCTCGCGAAGAAGTGAATATTTTGCTGATCAATGGGTTTCATCAAAAACCTGAAACAAAAGTCAATGACGAAGATATCGTCTCCTTGTTCCCTGCTGTAGGTGGTGGTTGATTTGAACGAACGCTATATCAGAAACATTCCTGCTTTATCCGAACACGAATGTGCACAATTACTGCAAAAAACAGTGGCTATCGTTGGCTGTGGTGGTCTGGGGGGACACCTGGTAGAACTGATGGCACGCATTGGTGTCGGTGAACTGGTTGTGATTGATGGTGATTGCTTCGAACTATCCAATTTAAACCGCCAATTGCTTTCCGAAACTGATTGTATCGGTTTCAGCAAAGCACAGGCTGCAGCTGAAAGAATCCGTCGTATTAACCCCGATGTGAAAGTCCGTGTATATCAGACTATGTTAGATACTGAAAATGCAGATACACTGATTGCAGGATGCGATGCGGTATTAGACGGCTTAGACAATATTTCATCCAGAAAACTGTTAAAACAGGCATGCAGCAAAGCCGGTATCCCGTATATTTTCGGTGCCATTTCCGGCTGGGTAGCACAAACTGCTATCTCTATGCCTGATGACAATCTGATTGAAATCCTTTATCCGGAGGATACCAAACTTACAGATAAAAGTGCCTTAAGTTTTACACCTGCACTGTGTGCCTCTATGCAATCAGCACTGTGTGTCAAACTGCTCACAGGCCGTGCTGTACAAACCGGGGCCATTTACTATTTTGATTTATTACACCAGGAATACGAAGTAATTCCTATCGTATCTTCCTAAAGGAGCATTTACTTATGAGTTCAAACTATAGCGGTTATATGGGGAAGGTTATGGCTGTGGATTTGACCACAGAAACCGTATCCGAATACCAATGGACCGATGAACAACGAGAATTATATATTGGCGGCAAAATTATGGCTGCCCGCATTTTGGCAGATCATCTCACCGGAAAAGAAACTGCATTTTCCGAAGACAACTGGGTAGTCATCTCTACCGGCCCTCTAACCGGTACCGGTGCGCCAAGCTCTGCACGATTCAACATCTCCGCCCTGTCTCCACAGACAGGCATCCTGGCGTCCTCTAACTGCGGCGGCAGTTTTGGGATGTATCTGAAAAGAGCCGGATACGATGCATTGATCTTGAAAGGCAAATGTAAAAGCAAACGCTGGCTGGAAATCAACGAAGACCAATTTATTTTCCACGATGCAGAAGCCGATGGCTTGTGGGGCACCAAAACAGGAGAATGTCAAGAAAAACTGGTCGAACTGATTGGCAAGAAAACCTTCGGCAAACTGTGTATCGGCCCTGCCGGTGAAAATCTGGTAAAATACTCTGCCATCGTCAGTGATGAACGTGCAGCAGGTCGTACCGGGCTGGGCGCAGTACTGGGCTGGAAAAACCTGAAAGCCATTACCGCCAGCGGTACCAAATTGACCCCGATTCACGACAAAGAACAGACCAGTCAATGGATTAAAAAATGGGTATCTTATTTACAAGCCCACCCACTGACCGGCAAACAGCTGCCGAAAATGGGTACTGCAGGGCTGGTAAGCTCTATGCAGATGCGCAGTATCCTCTCTACCAGAAACTCTTCTGCCGGTCAATTTGAAGATTTTGAAAAAATCAGCGGTGAAAGACTAGCTGAAGAATTTAATATTACCAACAAAGGCTGCGTGTCCTGCCCAATTCGTTGTGCAAGAACCGTAACCGTACATGAGAAAAGTGTAAAAGGTCCTGAGCTGGAAACACTGGTGCTGTTGGGCAGTAATATCGGCAATAACGATATGCAGAGCATCTTAGACTGGAACTATCAATTAGACGAGCTGGGCATGGATACCATCTCCACTGCCGGCACCATCGCCTGGGCCATGGAAGCCAATGAAAAAGGCTTGTGGGATAACGGCCTCTCCTTTGGCAACATTGACAACATAGCACAAATTTTTGATGATATTGCCCATCGTCGCGGTATCGGTGATGAACTGGCCGAAGGTACCAAACGCCTCAGTGAAAAATACGGCGGAAAAGAATTTGCCATTCACTCCAAAGGGCTGGAGTTGTCCGCATACGAACCACGCCGTGCCGTTGGCCAGGGCTTGGGCTATGCCGTATCCAACCGTGGGGGCTGTCATTTAAACGGCGGCTATATGGTAATCATGGAAGGCTTGGGATTAAACATCGATTCCCAAACACCAAAATCCAAAGCAGATTTCACCATGATGTTCCAGAACTTAATGGAAATGATTTCTGCATCGGGGCAGTGTCTGTTTACCTCCTATGCCTTTTTCCCTGCATTCCTGTTAGAAAAACCAAACAGCCTTGTAGTAAAACTCGTAAACTTTGCTGCACCACATATCGGCTGGGCATTGCGTTTGATCAACAAATTCCCTCGTATGTGTGCATTGCATCTGCCAATGTTCCACCATACCAAAATGTTCCCATATGCTGTGGGCATGAAGATGGACTTTGGCCGATACATGGAAATTGGGGAACGAGGCTACAACCTGGAACGCATGATCAACAACCGCTTTGGCATTACCGCAGCAAACGACAAACTGCCAAAACGTTTGACTGACGTACCACAGGATCCAAAACACCCTGAAACAAAAGTACCATTGGAAACCATGAAGAAAACCTACTATAAAGCACGCGGCTGGGATAAAAACGGTATTCCGACCGAAAAAACACTGCGCCGCCTGAAAATCAAATGATTACCGTAAAACTTTTTGGCATTATGCGTATCGAAAGCGGCATCAAAGAACTCACATTGGATGTGCCAAACGTGAAAGAGCTGTACAAAGCCATCTGTGCCCAAACCGATCGCATTACCGAAAAAGAGTTAACCGGTTGTATGGTACTGATTAATGGTGTCCAAGGGAATAAACGCAGCAAA
>JAFNVD010000007.1 GCA_017383785.1 Peptococcaceae bacterium
AATGTAGGGGCGGATGACTATCATCCGCCCTGTGTTTTTGAGTCGATGTGGTCATCAACCCCTACAATTTTATTATGTTATCGTCCGCCGCCGTCGCCCAAGACTACGTTGCAAACAACCTTCTGCCCATCTCGGTTTGCGGTTACTTGCAGTGTGTCACCTACTTTGCTGCTATCAATCACTCTACTCAAGTCATCAAAGCTCTGGATGATGGTGTTGTCTACTTTGTAAATAATATCCCCTGCTTTTAACCCAGCTCGTTCTGCCGGGCTATTGTCTGCTACAGAATAAATCATAATCCCAACCGGAATGTCATACCGTTCCGCTGTTTTTTCATCTACTTGGTATTGGCTGTTGATAGTAACACCCATGTATGGTCGACTAACATGACCTTGGTTGATTAATTGTTCTACCAATGGTTTTACTTCATCAATAGAGAGTGCAAAGCCCATGCCCTCTGCGTTGGAAGCTACCAGTTTGGCACTGTTAATCCCAACGACCTGGCCACGGCTATTTACCAGTGCACCGCCGCTATTACCGCTATTGATGGCAGCGTTGGTCTGAATCAGTGTCATTTCATCGGTATAGTCGGACAATTGGCGGTTTAATCCACTTACAATACCATCTGTAACGGTATTGCTGTAGCCCAGTGGATTACCAATAGCTACCACCAATTCACCAATCTGCAATTGGGACGAGTCACCCAGTTCGGCTGCAGGTAACTTTCTATCAGCATTGATTTTCAGCACTGCTAGGTCACTGGCTTCGTCGGCACCGATAATAACTGCTTCATATTCCTTTTCATCGGCCAATGTCACAATTACCGATGTAGCATTTTCGATGACATGATAGTTGGTAATGATATAGCCATCTTCGCTATAGATAATGCCGCTGCCGCTGCCTAATTCCATATTAGTAATCTGACGACCCCAATAGCTGTAGGTGCCATAGGTATGTACCCCTACTACCGATGGTGTTACTTTTTGCGCAATGGCAATGACAGGAGAAATTTCACTCTGATTGCCTACCAGCTGTATAGATGTATTGCCGGTGCCGGTGTTGTTCATTTGCTCATAACGAGATTGCACCATATTGGCACCAATCACACCGCCGATACTGCCGCCTACAATGGCACAAATCAACCCTGTGGCCACAACCACCGTCATACTATTCTTTTTCTTTTTTGTAGTTTGTTTTGTATTTTCTGCTTGATTGGCGGTATGTTTTTCTGCGTGCAGTGTGCCGCCGTATACGGCTTCTTCCATACGGGCTTTGGCTTGTTCAGCCTCAGTCATAGCATTCTGCTGCAGTTCTTCGCGAAATACGCCATCCAGTACCTCTTCTTCTTTCCAGGACATGTTCATTGCTCCTTTCACTCTTCTTAGTATGTATTTCTCACAAATAGTATTATACACGATTTTTCACAAGAATGGTGAGAAACTCATTAAGAAAATGTTAAGAATTTTTACATTGACGAATAGTCAAAAAGGCACTAAAATGAATAACTAGAGACTTTATTATGAGGGGATTATACTATGGAAAACTTAGATTTTAACCGCATTCATCGTTTTCGTTATGATGACTTAAAAATTCTGCTGGATGTAAACAGCGGCTCTATTCATGTAATTGACCAGCCTACCTGGGATTTCTTTGATTACCTGGCAGTGAACAATATGGAAACTGCATTTTCTTTGTTGATGGATCAGTATGGATATGCAGAAGCCGAAGCAGTGCTGGACGAACTGAGCACTCTGATGATGGCAGGCCAGCTCTTTACCGATGATCGTGAACTGCAAGGTTTTACTCCACATACCGAGCCAATTGTAAAAGCTATTTGCTTACACATGGCCCATGACTGCAATCTGCGCTGCGGCTATTGCTTTGCCGACAGTGGTGCTTATCATGGTCAGCGTTCTTTAATGAGCTTAGAAACCGGTAAAAAAGCATTGGACTTTTTAATCAAAGCATCCAAACATCGTAAACATATTGAGGTAGATTTCTTTGGCGGTGAGCCTCTGCTGAACTTTGACGTATGCCGTGAATTGGTGAAATACGGGAAAGAACAGGGCGCTATCCACAACAAAATCTTTAAATTTACTATGACTACCAACGGTGTACTGCTCACCAAAGAAGTACAGGACTTCCTGAACGAAGAAGGCATCAGCGCTGTATTGAGCTTGGACGGCCGAAAATGCACTAACGATAATATGCGTAAATTCCCAAATGGGGAAGGCTCTTACGATTTGATCGTGAAAAAATTCCAGGAATTCGTAGCCAACCGAAACGGGGAAGAATATTATCTGCGCGGTACTTATACACATCACAACACTGATTTCGCTGCCGACGTGGCACATATGGTAGAGTTGGGCTTCCGTGAATTGTCCATGGAACCGGTAGTAGCACCGGCTGAGTTTGACTATGCACTGACTGACGAAGATGTATTCGCAGCCTGCAGAGAATATGAAAAGCTGGGCAAACATTATGTAGAGCAGTACAAAAAAGGCGAGCCTTATAACTTCTTCCACTTTAATGTAGATTTGACCGGTGGTCCTTGCTTGCCAAAACGTTTGAGCGGCTGCGGGGCAGGTCATGACTATTTGGCAATTAGTCCGGAAGGGGATTTGTATCCTTGTCATCAGTTTGTTGGGGAAGAAGCATATAAAGTAGGTACTGTAGATACCGGTATTGTAAACTTTGACCTGTGCAGAGACTTCCAGAAAGCAAATGTACTGAGCAAAGAGGCTTGTATGAAATGCTGGGCAAGATTCTACTGTAGCGGCGGCTGCCATGCCAACAATCTGCGTTATGGCGGTAGCTTAACCACACCGTACAGCAAAGGCTGCACTTTACAGAAAAAACGTCTGGAAACAGCCATTGGCGTACAGGTACAAAAAGCATTGTATGATATGGAGCAGGCAGAAAAAGCGGAATAAATTTTTGTAGGGGCCGATGACCACATCGGCCCTGATTTTTTATATGATCATTGAATAAATGCAATAAATAAGGGCGGCTGTAATCAGCCGCCCCTACAAAATTATTTTTCCCTATTTGTTTTCTGCACTGTTTTCTTTGCTACAGGTTTCTTGTCATCAAACTTTTTGCTGTCCGGTTTCTTTTTATTGTTATCGAATTTTTTGCCATCTGCTTTTTTAGCCGCCGGTTTTTTATCGGCGGTTTTTTTGTTGTTACTTTTCTTGTCGGCAGTTTTCTTTTCTGTAGTCTTCTTTTTGCGGTCCGGATCTTTATAAAACTCTTTGGTGGCACCGGAAAGGATTTTGCCTTTTACCAGATGCACCGGTTTTACTTCGATCTCAAACTCACGCTGATAGATACGCAGAGCTGCCAATTCCCGTGGGTTTACCAGACTATAGCATTGGCCTGTACGTTCGCCGCGGGCAGTGCGGCCTGCGCGATGGATGTATTCATTCGGCTCGGCAGGAAAGTCCATATTGATGACATGGGTAATATCCGGAATGTCTAAGCCTCTTGCCGCCAAGTCAGAGGATACCAGAATTTTAATTTTGCCTCTGCGAAACTCATCCATAGCTTTCTGACGTTCTTCTTTGTCTACAATACCGTGTAAGCTGTAGGTGCGAATTTTGTGATAATTCAGTTTATCTACAATAAAATCCAGCTCCGGTCCATCATTCATAAATATCAATATACGCTGTGCTTCTTCGTCCAGTGCATGAAGCAATTTGCGCAGCAGTACAAATTTGTCACGCTGTTCACCGATAAGATAGAAGTGATCAATGTTTGGATTCATTTTCACTTCTGCTTTACTGATAATTTCTACAGGCTCGTGCATATGTGCTTTTAACAGTTCCAAAGTATGGGCGCTGGCTGTAGCAGAAAACGCTGCCAGCTGGCGGTCACGCAACATACTTTTGATAATGTTCTGCATGGTTTCCTGGTTTGTATTGTCCAACAGATTGTCCATTTCATCGATGACAAGGGTACGAATGGTCTGGCAGTTGATTTTTTTCTTTTTGATCAAATCCAGTACACGCCCCGGAGTACCTACGATAATCTGCGGTTTTTCTTTTAGCTTGGTAATCTGATTGTTGATATTGGCCTCGCCGATGATACTCATGCATTTAATATCCAGATTGGCATCTTTAGAGAGCTGCACAGCCAAACGGTAGATTTGCATTACCAGTTCATGGGTCGGTGCTAAAATCAATGCCTGTGCCTGTTTGGCAGCAGGGTCGATGCGCATCAAAATCGGACACAGATATGCCAGTGTTTTACCGCTGCCGGTATGGGCTTGACCAATAACATCGCGCCCCTCCAGCAAATGAGGGATTACTTGCGCTTGGATATCGGTAGGTTCGGTAATATTTTGTTTCGCCAGAGCTTCGGCCAAAGCCTGGTGTTTGAGCAGTGTTTCAAATGACATATTATACACTCCTGTATTTTTAGGATTTTTTTCTAACGATTCTTATACATTGTTTTATGCGTTTTATAGCGCTATTATACCATGAAGATAGGGAAAAAAACATAGTTTATCTTGTTCTTGCATAGAAAAACTTGATACTTGGATGATACAGCAAAGTAATAATTGACTTTGGGCTTAATTCCTGCTAACATTGATTGGGAATATGTTTATTTTCCGACGAGTTGTAATTTCACAATCAATGAATAAATATAAGGGGTTGTCATCGACATGGCAGGTTTAGTATTATTAGGCGCTCAGTGGGGCGACGAAGGTAAAGGGAAAATTACAGACTACTTAGCAGAACAGGCTACCACCATTGTGCGCTATCAGGGCGGTAACAATGCAGGTCACACAGTAGTAGTAGGCGACGAAGAATTCAAACTGCGTCTGATTCCATCCGGGATTTTGTATCCGGGTAAAACTTGTGTAATCGGCAACGGGGTAGTAGTAGATCCACGTGTAATGCTGAGCGAAATTTCCTATCTGAAAGACAAAGGCGTAGACACAAGCAATCTGCGCGTAAGCGAACGTGCTCATGTAATTATGCCATACCATGTAGCAATTGACACTTACGAAGAAGCTGCAAAAGGCGATCAGAAAATCGGTACCACCAAAAACGGTATCGGCCCATGCTACATGGATAAATACGCTCGTGTAGGGATTCGTATCGCAGACTTGATGGACAAAGAAGTATTTGCAGAACGCCTGGCATCTGTATTAAAATCCAAAAACGATATTATCGTAAAACTGTATGGCGGCGAACCATTTGACTATGATGAAATGTTCAAACAGTACTGCGATTACGCAGATCAGATTCGCCCATATGTAGCTGATACCTCCGTACTGGTAAGTGAAGCATTGCAGAGAAACGAAAACGTAGTATTCGAAGGTGCACAAGGTACTTTACTGGATATCGACCATGGCACCTATCCATATGTAACCAGTTCCAACCCAATTGCAAGCTATGCTTGTGTAGGCGCAGGTGTAGGCCCAACCAACATCAAAAATGTACTGGGTATCATCAAAGCATATACCACTCGTGTAGGGGAAGGTCCATTCCCAACAGAGCTGTTTGACGAAACAGGTGACACTTTACAGCGTATCGGTCACGAATTCGGCACTGTAACCGGTCGTACCCGTCGCTGTGGCTGGATGGATATTGTAATGGTAAATTACGCAATTCGTCTGAGCGGTATCAATGAATTTGCACTGATGAAACTGGACGTACTGGATACACTGGAAACTGTAAAAATCTGCACACACTATGAGTGCAACGGTGAAAAAGTAATTCACTTCCCAACCAGTCTGAAAAAACTGGCGGAATGCAAACCTGTATACGAAGAACTGCCTGGCTGGCAGTGTGACACCACAGGCTGCGCAAGTTTCGATGAACTGCCTGAAAATGCAAAACGTTATGTGGAACGCATCGAAGCACTGACAGGTGTACCTGTAAAAATCGTAGCAGTAGGTCCTCGTCGCGATCAAACCATCATTCGCGGTGGCTTATTTGAATAAAAATCACTTCCCTGTACCGAATAAAATCGGTGCAGGGATTTTTTTATGGTTGTAAACAGAACCGCTTCTGTTTATAATGGATAATATCAGGGTATAACCATAATACTGATTTTGAACGTTATGTATGTGTTG
>JAFNVD010000046.1 GCA_017383785.1 Peptococcaceae bacterium
ATGCCATAAACTTATCGTCCATCTGTGAAGATAAATAAAAGCCTCTGCAAATAAACACAGCAAACAGCAAAATTACAAAGCCGGCACCTAAAAAGCCCAGTTCTTCCCCAATAATGGAGAAAATGAAGTCTGTATGCATTTCAGGCAAATGCATTAATTTCTGTCTGCTGGCACCAAGCCCTACTCCAAACAGCGATCCGGAACCGATGGCATACAAAGACTGTACCACCTGATAGCCTCCACCCAACGGATCGGCAAAGGGATCCATAAAAGAAATAATACGATTGATACGGTATGGTGCTGCATAAATCATAGCCGCCACCGCACCTATAGCCAAGGCCACTAAGGCTGCTAAATAGCGCCATGGTACTTCAGCCACAATCATCATGCAAGTCAAAGCACCTGCAATGCAAACTGCTGTCCCTAAGTCTTCCCCGATGATGAGCGCCGGAATAACCGCTAAAATCAATAAAGTAACAATAAAGCCTTTCAATGATTTTAGATTTTTTTTACCAAGTGCTGCAAGCCACATGGCAAAAAATACAATTACAATGGGCTTAACCATTTCCGCAGGACCAAACTGAATCGGCCCGATACGATACCAGCGTACCGCACCATTGACATTTACCCCAAAAGTCGGCAGTAACAATAACAATACAATAGAGATAGCAAGCGCCGGAATAGCCAGTCTCTTTACAAATTCAATGTTGATGTTCATCATGATAAACATAGGGACAAAACCCATCAACAAAAACAGTGCTTGACGTTTAAAGAAATGCAGTGCATCATTATAGTCCAGCATTGCTTCATAAGAACTGGCACTCAATACCATGATTAAACCAATAATCAACAACATCAGTGTTACAAAAAACAACACCAAATCCGGCTGATTTTTATGTTCCATATAAAGCACCACCTTTCTGTTTGCATTGCATTTTTCTATTGCATTTTCTATTTCAAATCACTTATAAACCATTTACAATTTGCTTGAATAAATCACCGCGTTCTTCATAGCTTTTGAACATATCCCAGCTTGCACACGCAGGCGATAACAGCACCACATCACCGGACTCTGCCAAGCCGGCAGCAGTCAACACCGCTTCTTCAAATGTTTCTACTTTGGTATATGCGCCAAACCCCGCCTCATCCAATGCGTTGATAATAACATCTTTGGCTTCACCCAGCACTACGACTTGTTTTACTTTTTTCTTCACCAGCGATGCCAATAGAGCAAAATCGCTGCCTTTATTTAATCCGCCCAAAATGAGTACAATCGGATTACCATAAGCTTCTATGGCTTTGATTGTAGAGTCAGGATTGGTCCCTTTGGAGTCATTTACATACTGCACACCATTGTGCATACGTACCGGTTCCAAACGATGGGCTACCCCTTGAAATGTCATCAGCACATCGCGAATCTCTTCTACCGATACACCGCTCAAATATGCCAGCAGAATTGCACCCATAGCATTCTCTAAATTATGTTTGCCTTTGATAGCAATTTCTTCTGTTTTACATACCGAAATGGATGCACCGTTCAGCTTCAGCATAACCTGATTGCCATCCAGACAAACGCCTTCTTCCAGTATATGCTGCTGACTGAAGAAGCATACCTTGCCCTTACTTTGTGTTGCTAATGGACGCAGTGCTTCATCATCATAATTCAGAATCAGATAATCCTGTTCTGTCTGGTTTGCGAAAATATTGGCTTTACATGCCAAATAATTTTCCATATTACCGTGTCTGTCCAAATGATCCGGTGTCAAATTTATCATCAATGCCAGATGCGGTGCAAAGGTATCGATGGTTTCCAGCTGAAAGCTGCTCACTTCTGCCACAACCACATCTTCTTCCGATAAGTCGGCTGCATAGCTAACCAACGGTACACCGATATTGCCACCTACAAAAATATTTTTCCCTGTTCTTTTCAGTAATTCACCTGTTAACGTTGTAGTGGTTGTTTTCCCGTTAGTACCGGTGATTGCCACAAAGGGCGCCTTACAATTGGCAAAAGCCAATTCCAATTCGCCAATCACAGGAATATTATGCTGTTTTGCATACTGTACCGGTGGAATCGTAAGCGGTACCCCCGGACTTATAACGATATAATCAGGCTGAATCTGCGCAACATTCGGCTGCTCGCCCCAAATAAAAGAAACGCCCAGTTTCTCCAGTTCCGCTATATCATTGCATTGTTTCATATCTGTCAATACAACCTGGTTCCCCGTTTTTGCAAGAAATTCTGCACCGGCCAAACCGCTGCGTGCAGCACCAATTACCAGTACCTTCTGACTCATAGTTTACACCCCATTACAGACGAATATTCCCCATCATCATAGAATAACAAAGTAATGTCAGCAGTACCGCAATGGCGGTCACCGCCCAGAATACGCGTACTACTTTTGTTTCAGACCAGCCGCATAGTTCAAAATGATGATGCAGCGGAGCCATTTTAAATACACGTACTTTTTTCCATTTATATACGCCTACCTGAATAATATCAGATACTACTTCCGATACGTAAATAATCCCGATTAAAGGCAATAACAGTTCTGTTTTGGTCATAATAGCCAAAGCCGCTACCGCTCCGCCTAACAAAAGAGAACCGGTATCCCCCATAAACACTTTTGCAGGATGATGATTGAATACCAAAAAACCTAAACAGCTGCCGGCCAACGCTGCACTAAACACGATTACAGCCATCTGCCCTTGCAATACACCAATCAATGTATACCCCAGTGCTACAATCAATGTCACACCGGAAGCCAGCCCATCCAGACCATCAGTTAAATTTACCGCATTGGTAGTACCAACCAAAAGGAAAATCAAAAACGGAATATACATCGCACCAAATTCTACACTTCCGCCTACGATTGGAAGCAGCACCTCTGTGCTGATCTGCATTACATTGACAGCTACAACACTTAATACAATAGACAGCACCAGCTGACCAACGATTTTCTGTTTTGCTGTCAGACCCAGAGAGCGTTTTTTTACAATTTTAATATAATCATCGATAAAACCGATTAACCCAAAGCCTAAAGCACATGCCAAAAGAAAATAGGTGAAATATGAATCCCCTGCTAAAAACAGTGTACCCAGTATCAAACTAAAGAAAAACATAACACCACCCATAGTCGGTGTACCTTGTTTCTGTAAATGCCGCTCAGGGCCATCACTACGAATACTCTGTCCAAATTTTAACCGTTGTAATGCCGGAATCAGCACCGGGCCAATCATTAAACATACGGCCAGGCTGATTGCAAAGGCAAATCCTATCATCTGCCACATATCATTCACCCCATAAGACTCTGTACAATTTGTTCCATTTTCATACCGCGACTGCCTTTTACCAGTACTGCGTCACCTGTTTTGATATACTGACGAAGCAGAGAACTTGCTTCCGCATTATCTTTTGCAAAATCCACACGACATCCTGCCATTTGTGCCGATTCTCCAATCAATGCACCCAGCTGACCCACCGCAATCAAATAATCCACATGCTGTACAGCCGCTTCGTTTCCTACTTCTCTATGACTTTGTTCTTCGTATTTGCCCAGCTCATACATATCTCCGAGCACAGCAATTTTTCTGCTGCCTTCCTGATTCATTAGCACAGAAATTGCACTTTTCATAGAATCGGGATTTGCATTATATGCATCATTAATCACAGTAACGCCATCAGCATTTTTTGTGATATCCAATCGCATGCCTGTTAATTTGGCCTGAGCCAGTGCAGAGACGATACTCTTCCAATCAACACCCACTTCACGGGCAATGGCGATGGCCGCCATACTGTTAGATACGTTGTGCACACCATGTACCGCCAAATGAATCTTCTCGCTGTAATCCCCGGCATGCAGTTCATAAGTAATCCCTTCTGCATGCTGAATGATATTTTCAGCACGATATTCTGCGTTTTTATCACGACCGGTAGCGTCATACCATACAATGCGACCTTTGCATGTATCAAGCCAAGGTGCAATCAGTGCACGGTCACTGCTATTTAATGCAATCACACCATCGGATGGAATATGGGCAAGCAATTCACATTTTGCCTGTGCAATATTCTCTTGAGACCCCAATAATTCACAATGGGTCTTGCCGATATTGGTGATAAGCCCATACTTCGGTTGGGCAATATTACAAAGAAAATCAATCTGTCCTAAGCCACGCATCCCCATTTCAACTACCATTGCCTTTGTATCTTCTTCCAAACGACAAATGGTAAGCGGCATACCCAGCTCATTATTATGATTCCCTTTTGTGACTACCACATCACCCAAAGGGGCAAGCACTGCTGCCAGAAAATCTTTGGTTGATGTTTTGCCGGTACTGCCTGTCACAGCAATTACCGGAATGTCTGTATTTTGACGAAGCCAATGCGCCAGTGTCTGCAAAAATACTGCACCGTCTTCTGCCAATATATAATTCTGCAGCCCATATTCTGCAATCGCATCTTCACGGGAAATGACAACCCCGGCCGCGCCCTGTTCTAACGCCTGTGCCAAATAGTTATGCCCATCGGTTTGTTCCCCGGCCAACGCTACAAATAAGTCGCCTTTGTTGACTGCACGACTATCAATAGAAACACCGGTAACAATACCGTCTCCGTTTTGTAAATATGGATAATTTAAGGCCTGTGCAATTTCTGCAATTGTCACGCGCATATGTCTCACCCGCCAATCTAGTGTTACTTCATTCGTTCTTTATTTTACCTGCATCGCTTCCAAAGCTACTTCATAATCATCAAAATGATGTTTCACACCATTGATTTCCTGATAATTTTCATGTCCTTTACCGGCTAAGAGCACCACATCGCCCGGCTGTGCCATAGCGATAGCGAAAGAAATCGCTTTTCTGCGATCAGCCTCTACAGTATACGCTGTTTCTGTCATATACTCCTGTACGCCCGGCAAAATATCAGCAAGGATTTGCTCCGGATCTTCGGTACGAGGATTGTCAGAGGTCACCACGCAATAATTGCTCAATTTAGCAGCTACTTTCCCCATCAGCGGACGTTTGGTACGGTCTCTGTCTCCACCGCAGCCAAATACAGTAATGACACGCCCTTCGGCAAATGCTTTTGCAGTGGAAATCACATTTTCCAAGCCATCCGGTGTATGTGCATAATCCACAATTACAGTATAGTCTTTATCACTTTCTACTTTCTGAAAACGGCCTGCAATGCCCGGCACCTGTTCCAATGCCTTAATAACATCTGCTACAGGGAATCCCAAAGCTTCCCCTACTGCCAGTGCTGCCAAAGAGTTATACACATTAAAGTTGCCGTTCAGGTGTAACTGTACAGGCATATCATCTACCACATACTGCACGCCGTCTGCAGTAACCTGTACCTGTTCGGCTTTCCAACTGCCGTCTTTTTCAATACCATAGGTAATCACCGGTGCATTGGATGCTACCATGAAATGATTGGACCATGGGTCGTCAATATTGATAATCGCTGTTTTCGCCAGCCCTGCTTTTTCCCCTTTTGCACCTAATGTACGGAACAGCATAGTTTTGGCTTTGCAGTAATTTTCCATCGTTTCGTGATAATCCAGATGATCCTGTGTCAGGTTGGTAAACACAGCCATATCAAAATCACAGCAAGCGACACGCTGCAATTCCAGTGCATGAGAGCTTACCTCCATCACCGCATAGTCAATACCTTCCTCTACCATTTCCGCAAACATACGCTGTAATTCCAGTGATTCCGGAGTAGTACGGCTGCCTTCCAGCACACGATCCCCGATACGATTATGAATGGTACCAATGAGACCTGTTTTATGCCCCTGGGCATGAATAATATCACAAATCAGATTGGTGGTAGTGGTTTTGCCATTGGTACCGGTTACACCAATCAGTTTTAATTTTTCACTTGGATGACCATAAAATGCACTGCTGATTTCAGCCAGTGCCAAACGGCTGTCTTCTACCAGAATCCAAGGGTATTCTACAGAGCAATACGCCTCATCGCTGACTAAAATTGCAATAGCACCGTTATCCAGTGCCTGACGAATATAATTATGACCATCGGTTTCAAAGCCTTTGATGGCTACAAACAAATTGCCCAGTTCTACTTTACGAGAGTCATACTGTATGCCGGTAATCATCATGCCTTGTAAAACACGATGCTCTTTATAAGTCACTTCCTGCAGTAAATCGGTTAACACTTTCATATTCATTTTACTGTTCCCCTTTCCTACTCACACTTCTATCCAGTATATATTGTACACAGAAACTTCCCTTCTGTCATTTCTTATTTTCTTCTATGTAGAATTTATTTTGCAGTATTTATTTTTCATTGCATTATGTAAGTGTATTTTTTAGTTTTTTATGTATCGTGGCAGGAAAATAAAACAGCAAAAGAATGGATGATAAACACCCATTCTTTTGATATTCTACTGTTCATATTATACAGTTATACAGCATCCTCTGTCTCAATTTCGCCACCTGAATTCTCATCCGATTCATTGACTTGATTCTCTTTCATAGCTTCTTCCTGCTGTCGAATCAACTCTTCCTGGCGACGAATCTCTTCTATTTCTTCTGCTGTATGGAATTCCACAATCAGCGCTGTCCCGGTTTCTACCGGTGTGCCTTCCAGAATACTCTGACTGGTACTCAAGCCACTGCCATTCATGGTAGCAACCAACCCCATACCGGACAAAATACGGTCTACTTCTTTAATGGTTCGCCCATAAAGGCTCGGCATAATACGCGTCGTACTGTCTGCATCAGCACAATACAGATATACATTCCCTGTTTTTTGTACTTTCGTACCATCCGCAGGTACATAAGTCAACAGAGTATCTCCTTGTGTCTCTACAATTGGAGTCAAGCCGGCCTGTTTGATTGCTTCAATGGCATCGACCGGATGCATACCATCCAATTTTGGCACAATCACTTCTTCTACACCGGTAGATTCCGTCACTGTCACAGTTTTCGGAATTTCCAGATAACGCAATGTATCCTCCATAATTTGTCGGAATACCGGCCCCGCAGTCGAACCGCCATGGGCATCGGTCGGCTCATCGACGATAACCAGACAAGCAATCTGTGGGTCATCGACCGGTGCATAGCCTACAAACGATACCACACGCTCATTGGAATAACCACCGGTCTCCGCTACTTTTTCAGCTGTCCCTGTTTTCCCGGCGATACGATAACCCTCTATCGCCCCCGGTTTCCCGGTACCGCTGGATACTACTGTTTCCAAAATTGCAGACGCCTCGCGAGAAGTGTCGGTCGAAATCACTTGACGGATTACTTTAGGCTGTGTTTCCGTCACTGTTTTCCCATCTTGAGATACAATTTTTTCTACGATATACGGTTGCATCAGATAACCATCATTGGCCACAGCTGAAATGGCTGTAATCATTTGCAACGGTGTAAATGCATTAGACTGCCCGATTGCCATTGCTGCCAGGTCGTATGGCACAGCAGATTTTTCCGGTACAATCAAGCTGCCGGTCTCACCCGGCAGGGTAATCCCCGTCGTGCGAGTCATACCGAATGCGTCTAAATAGTCATAAAATTTCCCCATACCAACACGGTCACTAACCGTTACAAATACCGGGTTGCAGGAATTCGCCACACCCTGTGCAAAGCTTTCCAGGCCATGCCCTGCCGCTTTGTGACAACGCATGCGCATTTTACCGATATACTGATACCCCGGGCAATAAAACCCTTCATCGGCTGTAGTAGCCCGTTCTTCCAAAGCCATAGCAGTTGTCAAAATTTTAAATGTAGAGCCGGGCTCATATAAACCGTTTACCGCAAAATTGTTCCAAACACTGCTATCTACATCGCCATAATGATTTGGGTCATAATCGGGATAATTACCCATTGCACGAATGGCACCGGTCTTAACATCCATCACAAGAGCTGTTGCTTTGTTGGCATTTTGCTCTGTTACAACCTCTTTCAGCTCTCGTTCTACTACATACTGAATGGTTTCATCCAAAGTCAAATAAATATTGCTTCCCGGTTCCGACGGAATATAACTTTCCGCTGCATGAGGCACTTCATTGCCCTTACCATCATATTCAATCAAAAATCTGCCCGGTGTGCCCAAAAGCACCTCATCAAACTGAAGCTCAATACCGTTAAGCCCCTGATTGTCAATACCGGCAAAGCCTATCACATGACTGGCAAGTGTACCTTTCGGATAAGCACGTTTTGACTCCTCCAGGAAATACACACCGGTATAATTCAGCACTTTCAGCGCCTCGGACTGTTCATCCGTGATGTGTCGTTTTATGTAAACAAAACTTGCATTTTTTTCAATTTTCTCCGCTACTTCGGCAGTATCCAATTCCAGAATGGTCGCCAGACTATCGATTACATCCTGTTTGTTTTGCCGTTTTTCTATGTTTTGGCGTTCATCTGCTTCTCGTACAATTTTAGGATTGATATACACCGAGTCGGTAGCAATGCTAATTGCCAACGCATTCCCGTTACGATCATAAATGGTGCCGCGACTGGATTTGATATCAATCTCACGCAAGCGGGTATTCAGAGCACCGCTTTCCAGCTTTTGTGCATGAAACAGCTGCTCGTATCCCAGCTTTGCTGTTACCGCCAGGACTACCAGCAAAAAAATCGCTGTTACGATTTTCATTCTTTTTCTCATGCTGTTTGTCATACACCATCATCCCAAATCTTTATTTTGCCGCAGATAAATAAATAATCTCCTGGCCTTGCGGTTTGTGCATTCCCATATAATTTACCGCAATCAATTCTACATTCTGCAGGCCGCCTGCCGCAGAAATTTCATTTTTGATTTTTTCGTTCTGCATTTGTACAGTCTTCAGCTCATTTTTGGCCTGACTTACTTCATAGCCCAGATTGCCAATATAAGCATACTGTCCTACCAAAGCCATACCCATAGCAAATACTACAGTGAGAGTTGCCAGCCACTGTGCCACATCATGTTTTTTCTTTGGTTTTACAGCAGCTTTCCGGTTCTGTTCCTGTACCACTTCTTCCTGATACAAATACTCCGGCGCTACAGCACTGGACCCTGACATATAATAGCCGGAAGACGCACTGTACTGTGCTCTGCGGCTTTCTGTTCTGCTATAGGTGCTTGTATTATGAGTTGTCTGTCTCCCCATAATTCTATTCATCCCTTCTTATTAATAGAATATCCACACATCGATAAAATATTTTCTACCGCACAAATTATTTTCTAATCTACAATTTTCACTACTGCACGGAACTTGGCACTCTTAGAACGAGAGTTGGCTTCCAACTCTTCCTTGGTAGCTGTCACCGGTTTGCGAGTCAAAATTTTTACTTCAGACACTTTATCGCACTGACAAAATGGCAATTCCGGCGGGCAGATACAATCACTGGCCAAATAACGGAATTGTTCTTTTACAATACGATCCTCTAACGAATGGAACGAAATAATGCCCAATCGTCCACCTTTTTTCAGATGTTTGGCTGCTACCGAAATCGTACGGGTCAGTACGCCCAGCTCATCGTTTACTTCAATACGAATGGCCTGGAATGTACGTTTGGCAGGGTGGCTACCTTCCTCACGAGCACCTTTTGGAATCGCCCGTTTGATAATGTCCACCAGTTCACCGGTAGTTTCAACCGGTTTTTCTTTACGAAACTCCACAATAAACTGTGCTACACGTTTTGCCCAGCGTTCTTCGCCGTACTCTTTGATAATACGGTGCAGTTCTTCCTCGCTATAGGTGTTTACCACATCCCACGCGCTGAAGTTCTGACTCTGGTTCATACGCATATCCAGCGGAGCATCCTGCATATAGCTGAAGCCCCTGTCCTTCTCATCCAGCTGATGAGAAGAAACACCAATATCAAATAAAATGCCATCTACACCATCCGGTGCATAGGTATTCAAAATCTCATCCAAATTGTTGTAGTTGCTGTGTACATAGGTTACACGGTCACCAAACTCAGCCAGGTTTGCCCCCGCTGCTTGTAATGCATTGGTATCCTGGTCGATACCGATTAATCGGCCATCATCGCCCATACGTTCCAAAAACCCTCTGCTATGTCCGCCACCGCCTAAGGTACAGTCTACAAATACTTCACCGGGCTGCGGCGCCATAATATCCATAATTTCATGAAACAACACGGGAATATGCTTAAATTCCATACCGCACCCTCCGAACTCAAATCATTAAATCAAAAAGCCAATATCACTCATACTCGCTGCCATGTCTTCAGGAGTCTGACACTGGGCATTGTATTGTGCTCTTACTTCTTTATCCCAGATTTCCAGTCTGGTACCGGCACCGGCAATCACAATATCTTTGGAAAGCTTTCCGTACTCACGTAAATTTGGAGGCACCATCACACGGCCCTGCTTGTCCAGTTCCCCTTCCATAGCACCGGAAAAGAAGAAACGGGCGAATGCACGAGCACTAGGCTGATTGAGCGGCAATGCCTGCAGTTTTTCTTCAAAGGCAGCCCACTGATCCATAGGATATACAAATAAACAGCCATCCAGACCTTTGGTAATCATAAACTGCTCGCCCAAAGCCTCACGCAGTCTGGCCGGGATAATCACACGCCCTTTTGCGTCTATGGTATGTTCATATTCACCAAAAAACATCTGGATGCACCTCCTATTTCAAAAACTTTTAAAAAATTCTCCACTTTACTCCACTTTACGCTACTTTATACCACTATACACCACTCGCACTGAAAAATCCAATACTTTTTCTCCAAAACAAGCCTTGTTACCAAATTGTAACCTTTTAAGCAGAACCCCCGTTCTAATTAGGGCTCACGGCCTCTCGCAAGGTGTCATTTTTGATAAAAATCCGGTAAAACAGCCATACCAATTTTCATAGAAAAATTTCTCTTTTTCGGTTTCACAGAGCAGAAATTCATGCTATAATAAAACGATTCTGAGCCGGTGAGGTGAATAAC
>JAFNVD010000047.1 GCA_017383785.1 Peptococcaceae bacterium
GAAACGGAAATCGTGTCCGAGAGCGTAATCATAAATCTTTTTCCAATTTCCTCCCACAAACGCAGATATAAGAAGGAGAAGAGTACTCTGAGGCTGATGGAAATTGGTTACAAGCACATCCACAACACGGAAACGGAATCCGGGAACAATAATTATTCTGGTTCCAAGACTCAGTTCCGACTTATTATTATCTTTCCCCTGCCTCATTGTTTTCACAAAGCTGAGCATTTACCTGCGTAAATACATCATTCACTGCCAGCCCGCTTTCTGCATGGCTCTTGATCAGTGTTTTAGATGTCATCATAAACATAGCGCCCGGAATCCCTTTCCCGGAAACGTCGGCCACTACAAAAGCCAGATGATTTTCATCCAGCAAATAGAAATCGTAAAAGTCTCCGCCCACCTCTTTTGCAGCATCCATCGTAGCAAAAATGCTGAAGTCTTTACGATTTGGATACGGCGGAAATACAGAAGGAAGCGCAGAGTGCTGAATTTTTTTTGCAATTTCCAAATCTTTATCGAAACGCGCCGCTGCCTCATCGATATAATTTTTCAGAGTCGCAACGGTGGAGTTGATATCATCGGATAAAGATGCAAACTCTTCATTATCACGCACATCAACGGTCACATTCAAGTTACCATCTGTAATCTCAGCAAGAGACTCATTAATTTTGCGAATATTTCTTACAACAAGGTTTTTAATTAATACAAAAATATTTGCAAACAGTGCTGCAAATACCAACAGTTCCATGAAGGCCAGCATATAAACAGAAGCATTTCTGGTGAACATTGCTTCCGCCTCACCCATCACAGCAATGATATAATAGCCTTCTGCTTCGGTATACATCAGGAAAGATGGTTTCCCATAAATATCTCCGGAAACACGTTCCCCCGGCTGAATATTCATGGCACTGGCATCACCGAATATAGAGATATGTTCTCCTTCATGACCTGCACGGTCACTAACAATGGTGCCATTTTCATCACAGATGATAATAAAGCCATCTTGACCAATGTGACGGTTTTGTGCGGCATATTGCACCTGTTCATGAAGTTGCTCATAGAATGCTGCCGAGTCATACCCAACCTGCACAAAGCCATGTTCCAGCGCTACCCCTGCATATTTGCAGTAAGTATCGGCATCAAGCGTAATTGGCTGATACTCCTGCACCAATTCACTTTCGCCATTTAACAGCACCAAAAATGCAGCAGACTGTTCACCGGAAGCCATATCAAAGCCGACAAACTCCGCATTGGTACTGCGCACGATAATCCCATTTTTGTCTATGATATTAATCTCTGTAACACCATGCTGCTCAGCCAATCGCATTAGATCTGCTTTAGTGGCATTTACCGGCAGTGCATTGGCAACTTCTTTGGTAATATTGAGCAAATTCCGATTGGAAACATCGCGGATATCATTGCGCACGTCTTCCATATTGGCTTGCAATGTATAATCCACTGTCGAATATGCAATTTTATTTTGGAATGCATGGTTGAAACCGGCCGTAACACCAAATGCCAGCACCACACATACCAACAACCAGCGCTGGAAAGTCTGTGCAATGTTTTCCTTGTTAACATGCTCCTGTTCATGGTGGCTGCTGCGATTGGATAACGCCGTAATTGCAACAATGGACAGCATGACAGAAACACTGTTGGCCACAATCATAGGTACCGCACAAATTTCTACAACCGAAAATGCTCGATGGATATCATCTGCATTTGTTAAAAATACCAGCAGCATGTGCAGTACTTCTGTGGTTACCCCTACTGCCAAGCCATAAAACCAGGACGCTTTTTTATTGTCCAGCATAAACTTGCGAACTGATGCACCAAAAATACCGGCTATGATTGTACCCAAAGTACAAGCCAGTCGTGTATAAGCACCGGAATCTGTAAACCAGCGTTCGATACCGCCCAGTAAACCTGCAATAATCCCGGCAGGCCATCCGAATACCAAACCTGCTGTCAACGGTGCGGCATTTCGCACATTTAGCACAGCACCATCCACCGGAATCCCAAATTCTGTCGCCAGGATTGCTAAAACACCGAAGGTAATCCCGATTAAAATCTGTTTCGGGATATTTGTAATGTTGTGAAATCTGTTTTTCCTTTCTGACAGATAAAATACAACCGTCACCAATACCGGAAGCAGCGCCGCCGTAATGAGACGAAAGATTGTAAGTCCAGTAAACACCTCTGCGGTCCTCCTTTATTAATCAGGTTTATTCAATATTCAAAATATCGGCAAACCCTGTAATCTCAAACACTTCCATGATGGTTTCATTCACATGGATTACTTTCATAGTGCCCTGTGCATTCATCAATTTCTGTGCTTTCAGAATAACACGCAAACCTGCGGAAGAAACATATTCCAGCTCACTGCAATCCATCACCAATTCTTTTAAGCCTGCAATGCAGCCATCTACTGTTGCTTCCAGTTCAGGCGCAGTGGTGGTATCCAATCGGCCAATAATTTTCAGGGTAATGCCTGTGTCTGTACTCAATTTTTCAATCATCATAATAAATTCCTCCTAAAATTTTTATAAAATCATATGTTTAAAAAATAATTTTTTCACCATTAACATATTTTGCTCGTATTCCATGGGTATCCAGCCCAAGATACACTGCACGCTCCAGCCGTTCTGACACAGACAGCTCCTGTGGATGCACAAGGGCTGTATCATCTAGCACAACTGCATCAAATGCATAGCCTTCTGCAAAGCTGCCTACCGCTCCGAAAAAAGCACCCCCACCCAGCGTCGCCATGTAAAAGGCTTCCGGGAAGGTAATTGGTTTCATCGTTTGATCCACATAGCGCCAATACATTTTCGATACCTGAATCGCATCTGTTATGGCACGAAAAATCGAATCACTATGCCCACCTGCCACATCTGTACCAAGACCAATGTTCATGCCCAAATCCAAATACTTGCGGATTGGAGCAATGCCGGAGCTAAGATTCATATTTGAAGCAGGACAGTGTGCCACAAACACACCGTTTTTGCGCATCAAATCTATTTCCTCATCTGTAGACCATACACAATGGGCCATAACCGTCTTTACATCGGTTTGGTTATCTTCATTTTTTCCAAAGAGGTCATAGTCGTTGTATGCCTCTCCATAAAAAGCATTGTCAGGTCGCAGAAAATGTACAAAATCAATTTCACCGGGACTTTCAGACAAATGCGACTGTACCGGTAAACCATACGCCATTTGAATTTGCCGTAAATGCTCCATTAGTGTATCACTACAGCAAGGAATAAATCGCGGTGTTAAAATCGGCTTGGTATTGGTATATTTTTCTTTGACCGCTTCAATCCATTGGACGGTCTCAGACGCAGACACTGCAGCACTTTCTTCCACCAATACCTCCGCTGCCTCGCGGTCCATATTCACTTTGCCCACATAACTGGCAAGACCGCTCTCTTCCATCAATTTCATCAAAAGCTCTGTGGCAGGACGATGGCGGGTAGCAAATACGACAGCGCGAGTAGTAGCGCTTGCCTTTAACGCATTTACAAAGATAGCATATGCACGTTCTGCATACTCTAACGCCATATATTTTGCTTCTTCCGGAAAGGTGTAGCAATTTAACCAATCCATCAGTTCTAAATCCATGCACATACCGCGAAATGCATACTGCGGTGCATGGATGTGTAAATCTATCATACCGGGCACAATCAGACAATCACTATAATCTTTGAGAGGCAATACTGCATATTGCTGCGGCAATTCAGTAAATACACCTTTTGATTTTCCGCCAACGCAAACAACATAGGCATTCTCTCGTGTGATTAACTCATTTTTGCTTTCGCTATAACAGATATGCCCTTTCAGCACGAAATCAGCCACATGCAATCCCCCCTGATTTGATCAATCTAATCTAAGCCCTACTCAATGGTGAGAATATCAGCAAAACCGGTAATTTCAAACACTTCCATAATCGATTCATTCACACCGATTACTTTCATACTACCCTGTGCATTCATCTGTTTCTGGGATTTTAACAACACACGCAGACCTGCAGAAGAAACGTATTCCAATGCAGTACAATCCAAAATCAATTCCTGTACACCGGCAATGCAGCCATCAATAGTAGCCTCCAAAGCAGGGGCAGTAGTGGTATCCAATCTGCCAATAATTTTCAAAGTAGTAACAGCGCCATTTACATTTTTTTCGATATTCATAATGCATTCTCCTTATTTTTTAGTAATCGTATTGCCTCCAAAAGCTGTTGCTCATGATCAGGCAACAAAAAATAACCGCTTGCGTCCGTTTCCGTAACAATGTCATGGGAACGATTCGTTTTAGAAATAATAAACACAGGAAGATCCGGTTTTTGTTTACGCAGCATCTGAATCAGGGGCAAATCATTTACTTGTTCCTGTTCTGTTTCCCAAAAAAC